>CAZIJT010000100.1:0-2140 GCA_964539595.1 uncultured Thiohalophilus sp.
CATTAGGCGTTGCTTATGGCTGGAAATTTTAAAAAAAAGCTGGCATCGGACGCCAAGCTGGATTATAACTACTACCAAAGCAATATCCAGGGAATCAGACGCAAGTCCTGATGTTGTAAAAAAGGAACGAGGGTCATTGGCAGAATACCGCCAATGGCTCTCTTATTTATTATTATTCTAATAAAATGTACTACACCCCGAATCTGGGAGGAGTTAAAATATGACTACAATCCGTACTATCTTGAGTGCCGCTATCGTTACCGCTGTGATTGGAACCGCGAATGCAGATGGTGATCTGAAACCCTTTATTATGGGTGATTCTGCTGGTTCAGATATGGCTTCAGCCGTATCTTCTGCAAAAGAAAAACTGACTGCAGCTGGCTTTGAAATTGCCGGTGAATATTCACCTTATGACACAGCTACCATTATTGCCGTTACCAATAATGAGCTGAAATCAGCTGCTGGCAAGACTGATTTTGGTGCTTTCGGCGCTGCGGCTCGCGTTACCATTACCAACAATAATGGTAGCATTCAGGTTGCTTATAGCAATCTGGACTATGTTAGCGCTGTTTATCGCATGGAAAGCAATCTCAGTGGCGTGGCTGCTAAACTGGCGTCTGCTCTGGGCAACAAAGGCGAATATGGCCCTGAATCAGGTCTGAGTGCTGATGATCTAGGTGATTACCAGTACAAATGGTTGATGCCTTACTTCACTGATCGTCTGGAATTGGCTGAATACGATAGTCAGGACAAAGCTGTGAGTGCTATTGCTGCAAACCTGAAAGCCGGCAAGGGCGGTACAGCTGAAGTTTACCGCATTGACGTACCCGGACAGAAAGCAACCGTCTTTGGCGTTGCCATGAAAGGTACTCCAGAAGAATGTGCTGGTGACAAGTTCATCATGAGCGAAATTGATTTCAAGGACACCCGTTCTACTGGGCATCTTCCTTATGAAATCGTTGTTAAAGATGGCGTAGCTTACGCATTGCCTGCTGAATTCCGCATTGCTATCAGCTTCCCTGATCTGGCTATGATGGGTGACAACAGCTTTATGAACATCATGTGTGCCCCGGGTGCCATCCAGGCTACTCTGGAAGCCGCCGCTGGTGGTAATAGCTAAAAAATACGAAGAGGCTATTTTCTCCGTCAGGAGTTAATAACGGTATTTACCGATTCGTCTCTACGTAGCTGTACCCTGAACCCCTCTTTCAGCTTGTCTGAACGAGGGGTTTTTTATTGTGGCGGGGAAACCTATACCTATTTCGATTAGGTTGTCGGGTTACAAGCCTACCCAGCTTGTAAATGAAATTTTGTCCGGGATCAGGTAAGCTTCGCTACCTTTGAGCGTAGTTATGCCCCACTGCGGAGCATATCGCTATCTTATTGATCATTAACGAAGTTATTTTGGGGACACTATGTTTGATGCTGATATGAAAATTGCCGGGTTTGACGATGAACTCTGGCAGGCGATGGAAAATGAGAAATGCCGGCAGGAGGAACATATCGAGCTGATTGCCTCAGAAAATTACACCAGTCCTCGGGTGATGGAAGCACAGGGTTCCGTTCTGACCAATAAATACGCAGAAGGTTATCCTTCCAAACGTTATTATGGCGGCTGTGAGTATGTTGATATTGCCGAGCAACTGGCTATTGATCGGGTAAAAGAACTCTTTTCTGCTGATTACGCCAATGTCCAGCCTCATTCGGGTTCTCAGGCCAATGCCGCCGTTTATCTGGCGCTGTTGCAGCCGGGCGATACCATCCTGGGGATGAGCCTGGCGCATGGTGGCCACCTGACCCACGGCTCCAAAGTAAATTTTTCCGGTAAGATTTTCAAGGCTTTCCAGTACGGGCTTGATGAGAAAACCGGAGAGATTGATTACGAGCAGGTCGAAGCGCTGGCGCAGGAACACAAACCAAAAATGATCGTTGCCGGCTTTAGCGCCTATTCCCGGGTAGTGGACTGGCAGCGTTTTCGGGATATTGCCGACAAAGTGGGTGCGTATTTGTTTGTCGATATGGCGCATGTGGCGGGTTTGATTGCTGCCGGAGTTTATCCCAGCCCAGTGCAAATTGCGGATGTCACTAGCTCGACCACCCACAAAACCCTGCGCGGCCCTCGTGGCGGGATTATTCTGGC
>CAZIJT010000100.1:2240-9866 GCA_964539595.1 uncultured Thiohalophilus sp.
ATTAACAAAAATGCGGTGCCGAATGACCCGCAGTCGCCGTTTGTCACCAGTGGCATTCGTATTGGCACACCGGCGGCTACCACCCGTGGGTTTAAAGATGCGGAGTGCCGTGATCTGGCCAACTGGATGTGTGACGTGATTGACTCACGCGGTGATCAGGCCGTGATTGATAAAGTAAAAGCCCAGGTACTGGACGTGTGCAAACGTTTGCCTGTTTATCAAAGTAGCTAGTGGCTTGTAGCGAGTGGCCAAGAATCTGGAACGAGAGACAATGTTAGAACAGTTATTACTCGCTTATGGTTTTTCTAGCAACTCGCCACTAGCAACTCGCCACTAATAGCATGCATTGTCCCTTCTGCAGCGCGGATGATACCAAGGTGATTGATTCCCGCCTGACTGCGGATGGCGCACAGGTGCGGCGACGGCGAGAATGCCTGAGTTGCACTGAGAGATTTACTACTTTTGAAACGGCTGAGCTGGTGATGCCGCGGGTAGTTAAAAATGATGGTAAGCGTGAGCCGTTTGATGATGAGAAACTACGTGCCGGTATTTTACGTGCAGTAGAAAAACGGCCAGTGGATATAGAAGCAATTGACAAGGCCGTTAATCGGATAATGAAACGCATGCGCGCAACCGGTGAACGAGAATTACCGTCGCCGAAAATTGGTGAATGGGTGATGGATGAGTTGCGGGATCTGGATCAAGTTGCCTACGTGCGCTTTGCCTCGGTCTATCGTAGCTTTGAAGATGTCAGCGCTTTTGCCGAAGAAGTTGAACGGCTCAGGCAGATACCGTCGCCAGAGGAAAAACGTCAACAGCAATCTTTGTTGCCAGAAGATGAATCATGAGCAGTAGTTTTACTCCGGCTGATCATAAGTTTATGGCGCAAGCGCTGCGACTGGCCGAGCGAGGACTGTATACAACTGATCCCAACCCACGGGTGGGCTGTGTGATTGTTAACGATGGGGTAATGGTGGGCGAAGGCTGGCATGTTCGCGCCGGAGAATTGCATGCAGAAATTCATGCACTGAAGGCGGCTGGCGATCAGGCCGAGGGCGCGACGGCGTATGTCACGTTGGAACCCTGTTGTCATCATGGACGCACCGCTCCTTGCAGTGAAGCGTTGATTAAAGCGAAGCTCGCGCGGCTAGTAGTTGCCATGCAAGACCCACATACACGGGTTGATGGTGGCGGTATCGCACAGTTGCGCGAGGCCGGTATTCAGGTTGATACTGGATTGATGCAGGAACAGGCCGCTGCGCTTAATCCCGGCTTCATTAAACGTATGCAGCGTGGTCGGCCTTTTGTGCGTTGCAAGCTGGGTATGAGTCTGGATGGCCGCACGGCGATGGCCTCGGGAGAAAGTAAGTGGATCACCTCGGCGGCGGCGCGTGAAGATGTGCAACGATTGCGCGCACGCAGCTCGGCAATGCTGACCGGCGTCGGGACGGTGCTGGCGGATGATCCTTCGATGACGGTGCGACTTGAGAATGTCGAACGTCAACCACTGCGTGTAGTGGTGGATACGAATCTCAGCATGCCATCGAGTGCGAAAATGTTGTCCCTGCCCGGACGCACTCTGGTGATGACCTGTAGCGATGATGATGGCGCAAGACAGCGGCTGCAACAGGCCGGAGCTGAAGTGAGTGTCATGCCCTATTGCAGTAACAGTGTCAGTATGGACGCCGTGCTGGATACGCTGGGGGAAATGGAAATTAATGAAGTGTTGCTGGAAACCGGCGCAACCTTAAGCGGGGCAATGTTGCAGCAGGGATTGATCGATGAGTTGATTATTTATATGGCTCCGGTGTTGATGGGCGACAGTGCGCGTGGATTATTCCACCTGCCGGGACTGGAAAAAATGGCGGATAAAATTCAGCTTAAATTTAGCGATATACGCGCCGTTGGTAAAGACTGGCGAATAACAGCAAAGGTACAATGAAAAAGATGTTCACCGGAATTATTGAAGCCGTTGGCAACATTGCCAGAATTGAACCCAAAGGCAGCGATGCACGAGTTTTGATTCGTAGCGGAAAAATGGATTTGTCCGATGTTAAGCTGGGCGATAGCATTGCCGTTAACGGTGTTTGCCTGACCGCAGTAGAACTACCGGGTGATGGATTTTGGGCGGACGTTTCAGGTGAAACCTTAACGCGCACGCGCTTTGCCGATATTAAAGAAGGCAGTCGGGTGAATCTGGAAAAAGCCCTGACCCCAACCACCCGACTAGGCGGTCATTTAGTGAGTGGTCATGTGGATGGTATCGGTGAGATTGTTGAACGTAGTCCAGCCGGACGTTCGGTGCGTTTTCGGATCAAGGCAGCCGATGAACTGGCACGTTATATCGCTGAGAAAGGTTCCATCTGTGTGGATGGCATTAGTCTGACCGTGAATGCGGTAGATGGCGCTATGTTTGAATTAAATATAGTTCCCCATACTTTGCTCGAAACTATCATGGATGATTACAAAGTGGGAGCGCGGGTTAATCTGGAAGTGGACATTATTGCTCGTTATCTTGAGCGTATGTTATTGGGCGACAAAGCTGCCGAAGCAGGCAGTGCAGGTATTACTGCCTCGATGCTGGCAGAACATGGTTTTATGAAATGATCGGGCACAGCCTGAGATAAATTTACTGGTGTAGAAACAATGGCAATGAATAGCATAAAAGAAATTATTGAAGATATTCGTCAGGGCAAGATGGTTATCCTGATGGATGATGAAGATCGCGAGAATGAAGGTGACCTGATCATGGCCGCCGATCATGTGCGTGCAGAAGACATTAATTTCATGGCGCGTTTTGGTCGTGGATTGATTTGTATGACCATGTCCAAAGATCGTTGTGAACATTTGCGTCTGCCATTGATGGTGAATGAAAATAATGAAGCTCATTCAACTAACTTTACGGTTTCCATTGAAGCGGCCGAAGGTGTGACCACGGGAATCTCGGCAGCTGATCGTGCGGCAACGATTCGTCGTGCTGTTGCTGCCGATGCCAAGCCATCCGATTTAGTGCAGCCGGGTCATGTGTTTCCGTTAATGGCGCAACCGGGTGGTGTCTTAACCCGTGCCGGCCATACCGAAGCCGGTTGTGATCTTTCACGCCTGGCCGGACTGGAACCCGCCTCGGTAATCGTTGAAATTCTAAATGAAGATGGCACTATGGCACGGCGGCCGCAGTTAGAGAAGTTTGCGGTCGAACATGATCTTAAAATTGGTACTATTGCTGATTTAATTGAATATCGTTTGATGAATGAAAAAACCATTGAACATGTTGCCCGTTGTGAGATGCCGACCGAGTTTGGTAATTTTCATTTACACGCCTACCGTAACCTGATCGATGGTCAGGTGCATCTGGCACTGGTCAAAGGTAATCTTGAACCCGGCGTACCAACGATGGTGCGCGTGCATGTGGAAAACAGTTTGTGTGATATGTTTGGTAGTCAGCGTCAGGATTGTGGCTGGCCTTTGCGTGATGTGCTCAAACGTATTTCTGATGAAGGTGTAGGCGTTGCTATTATTTTACGTCTGGCGGATGAATCTGATGCTATCCTTAGCCGAATAAAAAATTATAGTTTGCAGGATGAAGGCACGGATTTACCGCGCACGGACTCGGGTGAAGATTTACGCACCTTCGGCATTGGCGCGCAGATTTTATCTGATCTTGGCATTACCCATATGCGGGTGCTCAGTGCGCCGAAGAAAATGCATGGTTTGTCCGGCTTTGGTCTGGATGTGGTTGACTATGTGCATGACTGAATTTGTGTATAAATTTTAATTAAATTTTTCTGGTGAATAAAATGAAAAACATTAAAACAATCGAAGGTGGTCTGGTCATCAAAGGTGCGCGCATTGGTATTGCGGTGGCGCGTTTCAATAGCTTTGTGGTTGAGAGTTTGCTGGACGGTGCGCTTGATACACTGAACCGCCACGGTGCCGATGAAAAAAATATTGAAATCGTACGCGTGCCCGGTGCGTTTGAACTGCCGCTGGTAGTACAACGCATGGCAGCGACTGGAAACTATGATGCCATTATTGCGCTGGGTGCGGTTATTCGTGGTGGTACGCCGCATTTTGAATATGTGGCCGGTGAATGTGTGAAAGGACTGGCTCAGGTCATGATGCAAAAAGATATTCCAGTGGCCTTCGGTGTTTTGACTGTGGATACTATCGAACAGGCGATTGAACGTGCGGGGACTAAAGCCGGGAACAAGGGCGTAGAAGCCACCATCTCAGTGATCGAAATGGTTAATTTACTGAATCAAATTAATTAGCACGACTGGAAGTAAATAAACTATTATGAAGTTAAGCAGCCGTACACAGGCACGCCGGTTAGCCATGCAAGGTATTTATGAGTGGCAAATGTCGAGTAATAATCTTGCTGAAATTGAAACCCGTTTATTGGTCGATAAAAAATCAAGAAATATTGATATAAAACTTTTTCGTGAATTACTACATAACGTACCCAAAGAAATAGATGAGCTGGACAGGTTTATTGCTGAATATATTGATCGCCCCATGGATGAAATCGATCCAGTTGAATCCGCCATCCTGAGACTGGGCGCTTATGAACTGTCAAAACGCCCGGATGTACCTTACCGAGTTGCTATTAATGAAGCCGTTGAGCTGGCAAAAACTTATGGTGCCGAAGCTGGGCACAAATACGTAAACGGTATTATGGATAAACTGGCAGCCAAATTGCGCGCAGTGGAAATCGCAGCACGGTCAAAAAAATAATATTTAAACCATCGTACATGTAGCCTGGCTTGAGGAACGAAGCCCAACAGAGTTTGTTGGGCTTCACTGTTGTTCAACCCAACCTGCATATTATTGATTGTCCTTCAACAACAGGTTGGCCGCTATGCCTGATTCCGAATTCGCAATCATCAACCAATACTTTTCCAACAGAATAACGGCTAACGAAACTATTATTCTGGGCATCGGTGATGATGCGGCTATTGTTTCTACGCCTGCGGATAAACAGTTAGTTGTTTCTATCGACACCCTGATTAGCGGGGTGCATTTTCCTTCGCAAACATCGGCTGCTGATGTTGCCTATAAAGC
Source organism: uncultured Thiohalophilus sp. (assembly GCA_964539595.1). Classification (GTDB taxonomy): domain Bacteria; phylum Pseudomonadota; class Gammaproteobacteria; order UBA6429; family Thiohalophilaceae; genus JAADGZ01. The sequence goes on from CAZIJT010000100.1 coordinate 7,302, forward strand.
GCTTGCTGTTAACCTCAGTGATCTGGCGGCAATGGGAGCAACACCCGCCTGGTTCACCCTCGCACTAAGTTTGCCCGAGGTTGATCATTCCTGGCTTACAGCTTTCAGTGAAAGTCTTTCCAAAATAGCCTCTGCCTATGCTATTCCTCTGGTGGGGGGAGATACTACACGGGGATCGCTGAGTATTACTATTCAGGTGGCGGGACATGTGCCCGAGGGGCAGGCATTATTGCGAACTGGCGCGAAGCCGGGCGATCAGATTTTTGTGAGTGAAAATATTGGTGATGCGGCATTAGGACTGTATGCCTTACAGCAACAGCTCGATGAAACTGAAGATACCCATTATCTACTTGAACATCTGAACCGACCACAACCACGAATTAATCTGGGCATACTTTTACTTGGTGTGGCCAGTGTCTGTATCGATATTTCCGATGGCCTGTTTGCGGATCTTTCTCATCTACTCAAGTCAAGCGGAGTGGGTGCGCAGTTGCAACAGGAGCATATTCCGCTGTCTGATGTAGCAAGACGATTTCTTTCAGACAGGACTGATTTATTGGCGTCGGTTTATAATCGTGGTGATGATTATGAGCTGTGTTTTTGTGTACCGAAAGAAAAATGTGCGCAACTTGATCTGATTGAAAAAAAATCTGGCGTTAAGCTAACGCGTATTGGTGAAATTGTGGCAGGAAACAAATTACAGTTATTTGATGCACAGGGAAAGCGGGTTGATTTTAGCCGGGATAATTATGATCACTTTGTTAAATAAATTATGAGCAAACCCTTGTCTCGCCCGTCATTCAGGTTGTTGGCTAACCCTGTTCATTTTTTAAGCCTGGGGTTTGGCTCGGGTCTGTTTCCCCTTGCCCCTGGTACGGCGGGTACGATGGCGGCCATCCCTGTTTTTTTGTTAATGGCACAACTGAATTTATCTATTTATTTGCTACTTACTGTTTTGATGTTTGGGCTTGGCGTTTATCTGTGTAGTGAAACTTCCCGTGAGCTAGAGGGAGACGATCATCCGGCTATAGTCTGGGATGAGATTGTGGGTTTTTGTATTACCATGATCGCCGTGCCAGCCAAACTTGAATGGGTGATCGCAGGTTTTCTGTTATTTAGACTATTCGATATTATTAAACCCTGGCCGATTCGCGTACTGGATCGCAGTATCAAAGGCGGGTTGGGGATTATGCTGGATGACGTACTTGCCGGTATATTTGCGGCGCTGATACTACAGCTTGCAGTTATGCCCTTGATTCAGGATGTTTTATGAAATTTATTAGTCGATATACGTTATTTATAATATTAAGCCTGTTTAGTCTGTCCGTGATCGCGGGCGAGGTCAGTATTATCAACGCTGAACTGGAAAGCTATAGTGGGAAATGGACGGTAAGAGTTACGCTGAAGCATGGGGACAAGGGCTGGAAACATTACGCGGATGCCTGGCGTATTGTTGACAAAAAGAACAGGGTGATTTCTACTCGCACCCTGCACCATCCACATGATAAGGAACAGCCTTTTACCCGGAACCTGTCCGGTGTGAATATACCGGCAGCAACATCAATTATATTTATTGAAGCACATGATAAGGTACATGGCTGGAGCCAGGATCGTTTGCGTATTGATTTAAGAAAAAATACCGGTTCACGCTATACTATAAATACTGCCGATTGACGGCGTTTGTAGGTGCTGCTTCTACCCTTCGGGCACCATGAGCCGCACATGTTCGCCTGAAGGCGAACCTACAGGGGAGATGGAAAATGCTCAGGTTAATGTCAAAAACTTATTATGCAGTTTAAAACAGTCGCCATAATTCTCATCTTGTTGTTACCGTTGCTATCGGCTACGGGCGCAGCGGCTGCCGATAAGAATGATGAGACTATTCTGGTACTGGGCTTGTTCAAGGACAGAGCGATCATTCGTATTGGTGACAAGCAACGTATGTTACGTGTGGGTGAGAAAACCCCTGAAGGTGTAACGTTGATCGAAGCAGACAGTGAAAAAGCGGTGCTTGAAATTAAGGGTAAAAAAGAAACCTATTTTCTCGGCCAGCATGTCAGTAGTCATTTTAAACCCGCCGAAATAAAAGGTGAGGCAAACATCTGGCCGGTGAACGGTATGTATATGGTGGGGGGGACGATCAATGGGCATCCGGTGAAGTTCATGGTGGACACGGGGGCGACCTGGATTTCTATGAACAGCCATCATGCCAAACGTATTGGGCTGGACTATCGTGTCTCCGGTAAGCGTAGTTCCGTATCAACAGCAAGCGGTGTTGAGCAAGTGTTTGTCATCAACCTTGATCGGGTTAAGATTGGTGATATCGAATTGCATCACGTTGAAGCCGCCGTGCTGGAAGGCAGGTCACCGACCGAAATATTATTGGGCATGTCATTTCTGGATCGGGTGGAGATTGAGCGCAAAGGTCAGGTGATGACGCTTAAAAAGAAGTGGTAGGTACGGCTTCAGCCGTGCAGCGCCTCAGGTGTCGGAGTCAACATTTAATATGCTTAAATCTGAAACTTTTGCGCCATGTTGACTCCGACACCTGGACTCTCCTACAGC
>CAZIJT010000101.1:0-9781 GCA_964539595.1 uncultured Thiohalophilus sp.
AATATTTTCCTTCTACGCTCATCACATCCCGCACCAGCGCGGGTAACGAACGAGCCTGCATTTTGCTCATGATCCGGGCGCGATGAACTTCGACAGTCTTGACGCTAATACCACAGGTTGTCGCAATCACCTTGTTGGCATCACCATTTACCATTAGTTTCATCAGCTCTTTTTCACGCGGGGTCAGGGTATTGATCCGCTCAATAACTTCCTTATTGCTTTCCGTATTTTCACGCAGATGAGCATCCTGCTGCAGGGCTTCCTGAATACAGTCCAGCACTTCCTGATCACGAAACGGTTTCTCAAAGAAATTCAACGCGCCCGTCTGCATGGCGCGCACCGCCATCGGCACGTCCCCGTGGCCAGTAATAATAATCACTGGCAGCTGAATATTTTCTTCTTTCAGTTTCTGTTGTAACTGTAGCCCGCTCATACCGGGCAAGCGCACATCCAGCACCAGGCAACCCGGTTTTTCAGCGTCATACACATCGAGAAAAGCCTGTGCCGATTCAAAGGTTTCAACGGGATGTTGCAGTGTGCCGATCATCCAGCTTAGCGCATCACGTACCGCGGGATCATCATCAACAATAAAAACCGTCTGCTCATTACTCATTATTATTTCCTTTGTAAAGTGGCAGTGAAAAACTGAATATACTGCCACCGGCAATATTATCGCAATACCAGATCCCACCGCCATGTGCTTCTATGATTGAACGGCTAATAGCCAGACCGATACCCAGGCCATCCGGTTTGCTGGTAAAAAAAGTTTCAAACAACTGTCCCTGCAAGTCCGCTGGCACTCCCGATCCCTGATCCTCAATCGACACAAGAATCTGATTACCTAATGTGACCCCCGTTCTAATTTGCAATTCCCGAGGCGCGGTTGGATTTTCAGTAATCGCATCAATAGCATTACGAAACAGATTAACCAGCACCTGTTTAATCTGTAGCGCATCGACATTGACGTTCGGTAGCTGAGCAGAAAAAGTAGAGCGGATCAGGATATCATGTTCCCGAATGTCAAACTCAATCAAATCCAATGCCTGTTGAATAAGATCATTAATTTGCAGATCTTCGGTCTGTACGGCTTCCTTGCGCGCAAAGCTGCGAACTCTGCGTATAATTTCCGCTGCCCGCTGTGATTGCAGGCTGGCCGATTCCATCGCGCTAATAATAGTCTCATCCATCCCTTGCAGATTATTCAAACGTTGAATGCATCCCTGTATATACATATTGATCGCTGCCAGCGGCTGGTTAAGCTCATGCGCCAGTCCTGCGGCAATTTCGCCAATACTGCTCAGGCGACCGGCATGCGCCAACTCGGCACGATGCTGAGCCAGTTCTTTTTCCGTACGCCGTCGTTCAGTAATGTCTCGTAACACGGCGAGCAATTTGCGCTTGCCATCCTGTTTTAACTCGCTCAGGGTTATCTCAATCGCAAGTTCCTTTTTGTCCTGACGGATACCCGTAATTTCCAGTGGGCCGACACAAACCAGTCGATCTATGTCAATATTTCTGCCTGACATTTTAAGGATGTTGAAAATAGAATTACCTGTTAATGACGCACTATTATAAGCAAAAATTTCCAACATTGCTGGATTACAGGATTCGATTACACCAGTGTTATCAAACATAACAATCCCATCCGCTATATTTTCAACCACGGTGCGAATACGTTTTTCTCGATCAGCAAGCTGTTTCCCTCGGCTTACCAGCTGCCGACGCATACTTTCAAGATCGCGTGAAAGCTCAACAATTTCCGTTAAATTTGTATGGGTAGTAATTTGTTTATCAAAATGCCCGCTGGCAATTTGATGGGCGGCATTACGTATCTGTTTAAGGTTTCTGAAAAAATAATGGCTGAAAATAATGGAGGTAATAAGCGCAACAAACAGATAGGCGAGTGCCAGCAGTAAACCTTTCTGATAAACCATTTCGATTTCAGTTCGGGTCAGCGTTTCATCATAGCCAACGTACAGCGTAGCAACCTGGTTTCCCTGTGCGTCATTTACCATATTGGAAATATTATAGACAGCATCATCCCGCTCACCGAAATAAAAATCATCCACAAATATAGACGAATTTTCTTTGAACATTTTCCCAGTCCCCGCCAGGTTGTTGCCGTATATATCAACCAGTCTAATCGATGTGCGTTTTCCCGATATTATTGTCAATTCATCAAAAAATTCCTGAATTAACTCGCTGTCACCTAGTGTCGAGATATAGGAGGACATCCATTGTGCATCGGCGCGTATCTGATCAACGAACTGGTTTTTATAATTATCTTCAACGGTCTTCAGCAAGTGCATAAATAGAACAGGGATCAGCAGTAAATGGATTCCAATAATAGCAATCAGCATGCGACCACTAAGACTATGTATCAACCAGTTCACTGGACTTTACCTTCCCATAGCTTCTGTATTTTTTGAAGCTCACTGTCGTCAAAATTTTTTTTCAGTATAAAACTGACTACGCCAGGCTCAGCTAAAAGCTTGTCATACAGTTCATTTAAATCGCTTATTACCGGTGGCGAAGAAATGCCCGAGGCATAGACACGGGTCAGCAACTGTTTCTCATACGTAGACGCTGAACGTCCCATCACCGTTTGCAAAAATATCTGGTAGGTTAAGGCGTCACTTTGATTAAGAAGGGGGGATAACTTTTTACCTTCGCGGGTCACCGGCACAGAGAGAAACAGTTTTTTAATCTCATTAGCAGACAGTGGGGTAATCGACATCTGCTTACTGCTGATCAAATACAGCTGTTCCGCATACAGTTCCTGAGCAGAAAAACAGAGCACAAAAAAATAGAGGCTGCAAAGCAGGTGGGCGCGTTTCATGGCAAAACAAAGCTCCACTGAATACCCAGTTGATTATAGCGATAACCTGATTGTCGATGGGCATGCTCAAATTCCAGTTTCAGCGCATGGTGGCGCGCGATGTCGTAGCGTAAAGAAACAAGTCGTCTTTGCTGGACAAAGGCAGGAAAGCGGGCGAGATAGGCATCATCCTGGTTTCCCCAGGACTGCTCAAGCCGAGCGTTAAGCAGCACCCCACTATTTAGCCCATAGCCTGCCTGTAAGTAGGCGTTGGCAAAGCCATCACGAACATTCCCTGACGGCTGGTAAATTTCATTACCAACATAATACGCTTCTGAAAGGAATGTAACGCCACCCGCCTCCCAGTTGAAGTACATGCCTCCATACACTTGCTCAACTTCATCCATCCCCAAAACTTCACTATCGATGTGGTTACGACTGATAAAAAAGCCCACTTCATCGTCTAACACCGTGTCAGGCAGCCAGCCAATACGCAAACTCAATGAGGTATCATGCGCGCCCCGTGAACCAGAAAAAATCTCCGGTGTTTCAAGGCCAGACTCCGTAAAGGTTGGACTGAAGCCAGCACCGACAAAATAACGCCAGCCACCGTCCCCCCGCGCATGCATGCCTTCAACAAGAACGCCACTCAGGTGTGCGGGCACAACCCCGTCTTTTTCCTCAAACTCAGTAATCGCCGGGCGACTAATTGTCGTCTGTAAAAACCCCCCGTGGTGATTCTGGCTGCGCCAGTAACTGCTGGGATTATGCAAACGCCCCAGCCATATAATACCGCTATCACCTAGATCCCAGCCAAGTTTGGCTCGGCCAAGATGTTGATCCTCATCATCAGCCGTATATTCTGCCAATACTCTGGTGCGCCCAATTTTCCCGGAATAAAACAACGTCGCTTTGGGAATTAAGTCGTTTTTATCTAGATCATCACTATCTTTAGGAGCAGAGCGCAACTGAGCCGCAAAATCACCGAACAGGAGAAATTCAGCAAAGGCTGGTCGTAGACACAGGCAGCAAAACAGCAACATCAGTGCCATTCGGTACATAGAGGAAGAGTATATTCTGGGAAAAACGCTGAGTTGGCTAGTGCATGAGGAGTTCATCTTTACCCTACTTTATTTTTACTTTCTTTTGGGTTTAATTCCCCGCGACTAACAGCGAAAACGTGTAGGTATGGCGGCTACCCTGCGGGTCATCAAGATCCTGCTAAGGCATTAACTATCGTCTTTTAACCATTCGTGCCAGACGGCTGAGCGACCTCGGTTTAGCCTTTTTCTACAGATGGGGTAACTGCTGTAAAATCTGCCCGTCACTCAGTTCAATCTTGCCTCGATAAACCAGGCGGGATCATGAATACTGGCAAGTTGTGGATAGTGACTGAGCCAGCCCGTCGTTTCTTTGGCAAGCAGAAGGATGCCCCTCCCATAAACATACTAATTATTATTAAATCTAACCCTAGCCTGAATTTACTTTTTGCGCAATATAGCGAGCCAGCATAGGGATAATCACGGATAGGCAACGCCTTTCCTCAACCAGACCGCAACAGTGACAAATCAGGCGGCAGGCCTTACCATACGCGCAAATTTGTTTTCAACTAGAGTCTGCCATCGGTTATGCATCATGAATAAACCACAAATTACCAAGGTTAAATATGCCGGTCTGCTGCGTCGCATCGCGGCGATGACCTACGACGCGTTATTGCTCACCGCGCTACTGATTTTCGCAACTGCACCGGTCACGCTGTTCACCGGCGGTGAGGCAACCCGTAGCGGCAATCCTTTTGTCAGCAGCTGGTTGTTCATGGTCAGTTTCATGTTCTTCGCCTGGTTCTGGATGCATGGCGGCCAGACGCTGGGCATGCGCGCCTGGAAAATCCGTCTACAGCAGGAGGGGGGGCAGGCGATTAGCCTGTGGCAGGCGCTACTACGATTTATGACTGGCCTGCCTGCCTGGATAGCATTTGGCCTTGGGGGATTTCTGTGTAGTAATTTTAGTAGCGAACACCTGCCTGCTATTTTACAGACGCTAAAAGGTTTACCCTGCGCCCTTCTTATCACGCCGGGCAGCCTCTGGCTGCTGGTCGATCACTGGCCTAATTCATGGCGGGATCGCTTCACTCAGACGCAGGTGGTGGATATACGCGATGAAAGCCGCTCAGCGAAGACGACGAAGTAACAGGCCAGCCACCGTAATCACCAGCAGCGTCGGTAGCGCCGCTGCCAGTATCGGCGGGAAATTATAAACCAGCCCCATTTGCCCGATCAGGCGATTAGCAATATAAAAAACAATCCCAATCATAAAACCAATCACAATTTTCTGGCCAATACTGCTATGGCGCTGGGACGCAAACACAAACGGCACCGCGATCAAGACCATAGCAATGATCGCCAGCGGCATAATCAAGCGGTTGTAAAAAGCCAGTTCGTATTGCTCATATTCAAGACCGTTGTCTTTCAGGTACTGGACATAGTTCCATAATTTAAACGAGGAAAGCTCCTGCGGTCTGACCGAGACAATGTTAATCAGATCAGGATCCAGTAACGACTGCCATTTGAGCTCGCCTATGTCTTTAATAACCAGCCTGTCCTCCTCGATCATGCCCTTGGTTACTTTTGACAACACCCACTGCTGACCGTCAAACACGCCCGTTTCTGCACTCAGAACAAAGCGCATTTGTCGCGTCTTTTTATCAAAATCATACAGCCGAATATTGATCAGTCGACCATCGGTTTCCACTCGTTGTACATGGATAAACATGCCACCATCGCGCGCCCAAAGACCGTAGTCCGTATTCAGACTGATCTTGCCTGCCATCGCTTTAACCCGTGACTGCACCGCATACTGATAGGCGGGCGGAGCCACTATCTCACCAATGAAAACCACCAGCAGGGTGAGCAAGCCCATGACTTTCATCACCGATAAAATAATACGTCGAATCGATACTCCAGCAGCCCGCACCACCACCAGCTCACTATGATTGGCCAGCATGCCCAGACCCATCATGGTGCCTAACAGGGCACTTAACGGAAACAGCTGATAAACCTGTAATGGCAGCTTTAACAGGGTGTAAGCAACCGCAACCGTAAAGCTGTATTCAGCCATCCCAATCTTGTCCACTTCGTTGGCAAAGCTGATCATGCCAAATAACACCGCCAGCACCGTCACCACCGCCAGCACCGTTTGCATCACCACCTGGCCGATATAACGATCCAGTATTTTCATCGGCTCAACCGACGCTTGAGCGTTACAAATAGCCGACCACTGCCGGACTGCGACAACACCATTAGCAAGGCCAGAATAATCACCAACGCATGCACCCACCAGAAACTTAAGGACAATGGAATCTGCTCTTTTTGAACCCAGTCATGCACAACATTAAGAAAGTTAGTAAACAGGATATATAAGACCATGGCGATGGCCAGCTTGCCATAACGTCCCTGACGCTGGGACGTGCGGCTCAACGGAACGGCAAGCAAGGCCAGACCGATACAGACCAGCGCTGAAGAGATGCGCCAGTGCAATTCGGCCTGATAATCGAGTCGGTCTGATCCGAGTAGCTCCTGACTGGGAATCGCACGATAACGGCGATTGCGCACCACCACTGCTTTTTTCTCCAGCCGAATGCCGTGCCGGTTAAAATCAAGAATGGCAAAATGCTCATCCCCCGGCATACCTTCATACCGAGAGCCTTCTTCCAGAATCAAAAAATCGTCACCGGTTTTTTGATCTGTCATCTTATAGGCACGTTTAGCGATCACGGTAAACTGCTCTGCCCCACCTTTTTTCTGATCGGGTTTTTGCTGTAGTTGCACAAAAACATTTTCCAGCTCGCCAGTCTCATTGTTAATCTTCTCTACATAGACCACGCCCTGCGCGCCACTAAACTCATTGAAACGACCCGGCATCACACCTTCGATATCACTGCCGCGCTTTGACTTCTCAGTCAGGCGTGAATAATGACCTTCTGCCCATGGCGTTAGCAGCACGGTAAACAGCCCCTGTACCAGCGCAAAGAAAATACCAATGATCAGCACCGTGCGCATAATACGAAATGGCCCGATACCACAGGCAGCAATGGCCGTCATTTCACTATCACGATAAAGTCGGCTCAGGGAAAGGAGAATGGCCAAATATAAGGACAGTGGCAGAATATAGGTCGTCAGGCTGAACATGTTCAGCCCCAGCACCAGCATCAGCGTACCCGGCTGAATCGTCCCGGCGGCTACCTTACCCAAACTGCCCACCATCTGCACGCTGATGGCAATCAGGCTCAACACCAGAACAACCCCCAGCAGAGTGTTGAAAATTTCCTTGAGCAAATAGCGGGTGATTATCAAAGTCGCGCCTGCGCCTTGTTGCGAAATACCAAGAGTACACAGCCACATGCATTTTTACCAGCCATCTGCATCGTTGCAGAGCGCTACGAAATTCCGCCTGCGCCTGTTATAGTTAGGCTCGCATTCAAACTGACCGAATGCCCCTCTTCAACTCGCAGACAGGAACCCACACATGGACATCAGTATCAAACGCGGCCTCCCCGAACAGCAGAAAAGCGCCTGTGTTATTCTCGGCATATTTGCGCATCGCAAGCTTAGTCCTGCCGCCGAAAACATGGACACTGCCTGTAACGGGCAGCTCAACAAAATACTGAAATCCGGCGATATGGACGGCAAAGCCGGACAAAGCCTGATGCTGCATCGTCTCACAGGCAGCGCCTGCGAACGCATTCTACTGGTAGGCTGTGGCAAGCAAAAAGACTTTGATGATCGGGCTTATCGCAAGGCATTAAAAACCGCCAGTACCACCCTGCTTAAATCCGGCGCGCGTGACGCCATTAACTTCCTCACTGAACTAAATGTAAAGCAACACAGCAGCGGCTGGAAAATCCGCCAGGCAGCAGAAATTATCGAACACAGTCTGTACCGCGCCGATCACCTTAAGAGTGAAAAAGACAATGCCCCTGCCCTGCGCAAAATCAGCCTGTGCATTTCCAGTGCAGGCGAACTTAAAACTGCAAAACAGGGACTGGCAATTGGCCAGGCCATCGCTGTGGGTAGCGCACTGGCACGCGAACTCGGCAACCTGCCCGCGAATATCTGTACACCGATTTATCTGGCAAGTCAGGCAAGCAAGCTGTCAAAGCTATCCAGCAAATTAAAAGTCCGCGCACTGGGGCAAAAGCAAATGGAAACTCTAGGCATGGGTGCCCTGCTCTCCGTTAGCAAAGGCAGCCGCCAGCCACCCCGACTGATTGAAATGAATTATCAGGGCGGCAAGAAAACGGATCGACCAATTGTGTTGGTTGGCAAGGGCGTGACCTTTGACTCGGGCGGTATTTCTATTAAACCCTCCGCCGCGATGGATGAAATGAAATATGACATGTGTGGTGCCGCAGGTGTGATTGGCACCATGGCCGCCATCAGCAAACTGAAGTTGCCTTTGAATGTGATTGCCCTTGTACCCAGCTGCGAAAACCTGCCCGATGGCGCGGCCAGCAAACCCGGCGATATTGTTACCAGCATGTCGGGACAAACTATCGAAGTACTCAACACCGATGCCGAGGGTCGGCTGATTCTCTGTGATGCACTTACCTACAGTGAAAAATTCAAACCCAAAGCCGTGATCGACGTGGCCACACTTACCGGAGCCTGCGTGATTGCCCTGGGCAAACATGCCTGTGGCATGCTGAGTAACGATGACAAACTGGCAAGCGCACTACTCGACGCGGGTATGGATAGCGGTGATCGCGCCTGGCAGATGCCACTATGGGATGACTACCAGGAGCAGCTGAAGAGCAACTTTGCGGACATGGCCAACATCGGTGGACGCGAAGCAGGGACGATAACTGCCGCTTGTTTCCTTTCCCGCTTCACCAAAAAATTCAAATGGGCACATCTCGATATCGCCGGTGTCGCCTGGGAAGGCGGTGGCAACAAGGGGGCAACCGGTCGTCCGGTTCCCCTGCTAACCCAGTATCTTCTAAACCAGTGCGGGAAAAATTTTACGCTAGCATGACGCGCATTGATTTTTATATACTCGCCAGTAACCAGGCGAATGTTGCCGAACATACCGCCTGTCGGCTGGCAGAAAAAGCCTATGGCCTCAAACATGCCATCTATATTCACACCACGGGTCAACAGCAGAGTACGCAACTGGACAAACTGCTCTGGACTTTTCGAGAGGGTAGCTTTGTTCCCCATCAATTACACAGTAGCACTACAAGCAATGACAGCCCGATTATTATTGGCCATGAAGTTTGTTCGGATACTGAGTTAGCCACACACCATCAGCTATTGATCAACCTGGATCAAGCCGTACCCTCTTTTTTCAGCCGTTTTGAGCGTGTGGCTGAAATTGTTAGCGCAGATGAACCACAGCGCACTAGCGCCCGTGAACGTTTCAAGTTTTATCGTGAACGCGGCTACGAATTACAAACCCACGAACTGGCAAGATGAATATGAATAATCCCATTGATAAGGAAAAAGAACTCAGGGAAATGAACGAATCACAGGCTTCATTGGTGAATGCACTGGAATCAATTCACACTTTACTTGAAGAGAGTGAAAACAAGCTCAGCGCCGCCCGAGAAAGCCTGGCAGGCTCACGCATAGACAACCAGAAACATTACCGACCCCGACTTGGCGAACTCCATCCAAAACCACTCTCAAAATCATTTCTAATGAACGAGTTAAATACTGACGATCATTCAAACAATGCGGATGAGGACGAATTTTCTGTGCCGGTACTCGAAGATATTGTGGTGGCCAGTAGCAAGCCTGAAAGCAGGCCGCTATTTGATAAAATCAAAAACAGCATAGCAGAACCCCCTGTTGAAATTAGTGATGCACGAAAACAGGAATTTATCGACCGTGTCGAAGCCATTCAACTTGAAATGGATGACTACCTGAATGAAATGCTGGTTCGCTGCATGGCCGGTATCGAACTCGA
>CAZIJT010000102.1:0-9125 GCA_964539595.1 uncultured Thiohalophilus sp.
AATGAGCTAAGGACGCGTTGATTAATTTCGTTCGTCCTGAGCTTGTCGAATGAGCTAAGGACGCGTTGATTAATTTCGTTCGTCCTGAGCTTGTCGAATGAGCTAAGGACGCGTTGATTAATTCCGTTCGTCCTGAGCTTGTCGAAGGACTCACCACGAACGGCAGGATTAAGCATGGTTTCCCTAACAACAACGATAACGGAATTTCGAATTGAGTAAAGATTACCTCGCCTTAATTATTGATGATGAACCCGACATCATCGAGCTACTGGAGATTACGCTTTCGCGCATGGGCGTGACTTGCCGTTGTGCCGAGAATTTGAAAGAGGCGAATAAATTGTTAGCGGCAGAAGATTTTGATCTCTGCCTGTCAGACATGCGCCTGCCGGATGGCGATGGCATCGACTTTGTTCGCCATATTCAGAAAACCGCACCGCAGGTACCGGTGGCGATGATTTCTGCTCATGGCAATATGGAAACCGCGATTGAGGCGCTGAAAGCCGGAGCTTTTGATTTTGTTTCCAAACCGATTGATTTAAAAGTGCTGCGCAATCTGGTAAACAGCGCGCTGAAACTGGCCGAGCAACCGAAACCGATGTCGGGCGCGAGTCAGTCTATCCTCCTCGGTAACTCGGCGATGATGGATAAAACGCGCAAGACGATTAGCAAGCTGGCGCGTTCGCAGGCACCGGTGTACATCAGTGGGCCGTCCGGTGCCGGTAAAGAGTTGGCGGCACGCCTGATTCATGAGCAGGGGTCGCGCGCCGAACAGCCCTTTGTGCCGGTCAACTGCGGCGCGATACCGCCCGAGTTAATGGAAAGTGAATTCTTCGGCCATAAGAAAGGCAGCTTCACCGGCGCAACGACGGACAAACAGGGTCTATTTCAGGCGGCCAACGGCGGTAGCTTATTTTTAGATGAAGTGGCTGATCTACCCTTAAATATGCAGGTTAAACTGTTGCGCGCGATTCAGGAAATGGCGGTGCGTCCGGTTGGTATGGAAACGGAAGTGTCGGTTGATGTGCGCATCCTTAGCGCCACCCATAAGGATTTAGCACAAATGGTCGAGGCCGGCGATTTTCGTCAGGATCTCTATTACCGCATTAATGTAATCGAACTGCCCATGCCCTGGCTGCACCAGCGCAGCGAAGACATTCCACTGCTGGTCGAACATCTATTGCGCAAGATAGCCAGCAACTGGGGTGACGCGCCGCTGCGGATCAGCAAACCTGCCTTGCAGGCTTTACGGACTTATCGTTTCCCCGGTAATGTGCGCGAACTGGAAAATATTCTCGAACGTGCCATGACCCTGTGTGATGGCACAGCGATTCAGATCGATGACTTGCAGTTACCCAAATCCACGGTGGAATTTACCGATACCGTTATTATTAACAAGGCGGATAGCCTGAAGCAGGGACTGGATCCCGCACTCAACAATCAGGAACGTGAAGCGATTGTTAAAGCGCTGGAACAGACACGTTATAACAAAACGGCGGCGGCAAAGCTGCTGGGCATCTCTTTCCGTGCCCTGCGTTATCGGATCAAGAAACTGGGAATTGAATAGTTTTGTTATTCAACGCAAAGATGCAGTTTTGTAGGTTGGGTTGAATGAAATGAAGCCCAACAGAATTTCTACGTGAAAATTAAAAAACAAAAACTAACCACAGAGGACACAGTTTCGTAGGGTGGGCACTGCCCACCTGGCATGGCTTCATTTTTTGCGCCTCTGCGTTAAGGTATTTGTTTTTTTAGTTTTTACACAGGAGGCTTAAAGGATTCCCCGCAGCTTGCTGCGAAGTAGTTTCGTAGGGTGGGCACTGCCCACCTGGCATGGCTTCATTTTTTGCGCTTCTGCGTTAAGGTATTTCTTTTTTAGAACATTACATTATGACATTACTCGTCTGGATCATTATCTTCAGCCTGCTCGGCGGTGTGCTCAGCGTGCTGGCCGCATCGGTGTATCTGTTATTACCCGACAGCCCGCGTCAGCGTCTGTTGCCGCATCTGGTCAGCTTTGCGATTGGCGCGTTACTCGGCGCGGCGTTTCTGGCGCTATTGCCGCATGCAATGAGTCTGGGGGATGATCTGCACAGTCTGGGGCTGACCGTATTGCTGGGTATTCTGGCCTTTTTCACCCTGGAAAAACTGGTGCTCTGGCGTCACTGTCACGCGCATGATTGTGAGGCGCATGGCCACAGCGAATCATCGAAGCCTGATTCTGCGCCCGGCGTTCTGATTCTGGTGGGGGATGGCCTGCACAATCTGGTGGACGGGGTGTTGATCGCCTCGGCTTTTCTCACTGACTTTCATCTGGGGGTGGTCACCAGCATGGCAGTGGCCGCGCATGAAATTCCGCAGGAAGTGGGGGATTTTGCGATATTGCTACACAGCGGTTTTTCTCGCAGCCGAGCCTTGCTGTTTAATATTATTTCCAGTCTGGCCACAATTGTGGGCGCTGTTGTGGCCTATTATAGTTTTGAAGACGCGCAATTTTTATTGCCCTATGTGCTGGCCATCGCCGCATCCAGTTTCATTTACGTCGCCGTGGCGGATCTAATTCCGGGCTTACATAAACGCACTCACTTTTCTGCCACGGTGCAGCAATTGAGTTTGATCCTGCTGGGTGTGGCAGTAATTTACTGGGCGCATTCAACCCTGCATTAACGCGCTAGCTCTTTTGAAGGAGACAACCATGGCGGATAAAAATCACTGGTACATGCTGAGCCTAATTGGCAAGGATCGAGCGGGTATTGTCGCACATGTTAGCTCGGCGTTGTTCGAGGGGGGGGCGAATCTGGGGGAAGCCTCGATGATGCGTCTGGGTAGTAATTTCAGCATGATGTTGATGGTGCAGTATGTGGGTAACCTGCATGCGCTGCATGAACTTATTGACGGCGTGGCGGAGTCCCTGTCTCTGCATGTTCACATTGATCATATCGAAGGCCAACTGCATAAACATCGGCAACCCGATGTATGCATCAGTGTCTATGGTGCCGACCGAGCCGGGATCGTTGCCAAAGTCACCGGCGTACTGGCCGAGGCAGGCTTGCATATTTTAGATCTGAAATCAGATGTCGCAGGCACGCAAGAGCAGCCAGTTTATATCATGACGATTGAAGGTTATGCCGGTGAAGGTATTTCTGCATTAGAGTCGGCCTTAGCGATTGTTAAACAGGAAGGTATCGATGCCAGTATTGATGCCATCGATATCATGGTTGGCTGAACGATGGCGGCGCTTGAAATCCTTAAATACCCCGAGCCGAGCTTAAAAGAAATATCAGCCGAGGTAGATAACTTCGATGCCGCTTTGCAGGCCTTTATTGCCGATCTGGAACAGACCATGCGTGCGGGTCCCGGTGGCGTGGGTATTGCCGCGCCGCAGGTTGGACGCCTGCAACGTATTGTCATCGTCGATGTGTCCAGCAAGCCAAAGATCAAACAGCATGGTCGTCTAGTCCTGATCAACCCTGAAATACTGGAATGGGATGGCATGGCCAAAGGTCGTGAAGGCTGTATGTCGGTACCGGATTTTACCGGCAACGTAATTCGCGCTAAAAATATTAAACTCCGAGCGCAGAATGAACAGGGTGAGATGCATGACTATGAGATGGACGGTTTTGAAGCGCGTGCAGTGCAGCATGAAATCGATCACCTCGACGGGCTGTTGTTTCTGGACAGGCTGGTAAGTCGGCGCAATGATTTGTTTGCCCGTAAAGTTTATAAATAAAAAGCAGATACAAAGGAAAAGAGAAAAGATGAAATACAACATATCACTTTTTTTCTTCCCTCCGGCATCCTGTATCTTAATATATCTGATGCTTGATGATGCTTAGCGTAATCGTCGTTATTTCTCTTCTGCTGTTATGCTGGCTTGTCTGGCAGGGCTTTCGCGCCAATCAGGCGGACTGGGGGAGTCGTGGCTTGAACCTGCTCGATGGCTGGCTGCGCTTGTTTCTTAAATACTATCATCGTTACCACTACACCCCGGTTGATCTGCCCGAGCAGGGCGCAGCACTATTGGCCGGTAATCATATTTCGGGGCTTGATCCGCTGATGCTGATAGCGGCCTGTCGGCGTCCCGTGCGTTTTATGATCGCGCGCGAAGAATATGAGCGCTTTGGCCTGCGCTGGTTTTTTCGCGCCGGGGGCTGTATTCCGGTTGAACGTAGCGGCAAACCGGAAAAGGCTTTTCATGATGCGCTGGCCGCGTTAAATAAGGGTGAGGTGATTGGCATTTTTCCAGAAGGCGGGATGCACCTTTCCAGCCATCCACCCAAACAGCTAAAACGGGGCGTCGCGGTACTGGCCGAGCTGACCGGCGCACCGGTCTATCCTGTTCAGGTAAGCGGCAGCGCAGCCGAAGGCCATGTTATTACGGCGGTGGTAAAACGTGGCCATGCTCGGCTACAGGTTTTTCCGCCGATGGATTGCGGGGCACTGGGACGCACAGTGTGCCTTGAGAAATTGGGGGCATTATTGAGGCCGCAACAGGCTTGACGCACTCTTGGCCGTCACTTCTCGCAGCTTTTGCTGCAAAGTTTATTGTAGGTTCGACTTCAGTCGTACATGTTCGCCTCATGGTACAGCGCAGCCGAACTATTATTTAAAGTGGTTTGTTTGCCTGCTGTATTTGTTTGAATTTATTAAATAAATACAGCAAGCAGACGATATAACTAAGAGTTAGGGGCTGTTGATCTTTCATCTATTGTCTGATGCTGGCTAATTTTAGCCCTGCCTGCGTTATTTTTCACTATCAATGGAGTGCATTGATACGTAAAAAATGCCTTGTCAGGACTAAAATTTTCTCAAAATCAGCCTAACATCTGAAAGATCAACAACCCCTGGGCTTATCATATAAATAAGGAGATAAGAATGATGGGGTTTGAGGAGCACATAATCCTGTGGATCATCGGAGGCGGAATTTCCCTTGTCCTGCTGGGCATGCTGATTCAGGATCTGACGCAGAAAACCCATGCTATCCGTCATAACTATCCGATCATTGGTCGCCTGCGTTATCAATTTGAAAATCTGGGCGAATATTTTCGCCAATATTTCTTTGCCAGTGATCGTGAGGAGTTGCCTTTCAACCGCGCGACCCGCACCTGGGTCTATAAAACAGCCAAGGGACTGGGCGGCCTGCTGGGCTTTGGCTCGACCAATGATTTACGTCAGACCGGATCCATCCTGTTTGTCAATGCCTCCTACCCGCTACTGGAAGAAGAATTTACCGATGCGCCCTCGGTGATCATCGGTGCGGATTGTGAAAAGCCATTTCATGTCCGCTCCCTGTTTAATATTTCCGGTATGAGTTACGGAGCCTTGTCGCGTCCAGCAGTGGATGCGCTGGCGCGGGGTGCGAAGGAAGCGGGGATCTGGGCAAATACCGGCGAAGGCGGAATGTCGCCCTGGCATCGCGATAGCGGCTGTGATCTTATTTATCAGATTGGTACCGCCAAATATGGCGTGCGCGATGCAGAGGGTAATCTTAGTGATGAGAAACTCGGTGAGGTTGCGCCCCATGTTAAAGCTTTTGAAATCAAATTGTCACAGGGAGCAAAACCGGGTCGAGGCGGGGTGTTGCCCGCGAGTAAGGTGACCGAAGAAATTGCCAAGATTCGCGGCATTCCTGCTGGCGAAGTCTCCTGCAGCCCTAATCGGCATAAAGAAATTAAGAACTCGGATGATCTGCTGGACATGATTAATCGGGTGCGAGATGTCACCGGCTTGCCGGTCGGTTTTAAGACCGTGATTGGCTCAGAGAAATTTCCAGAAGACTTGTGTGAAACCATTTTACGCAGGGGCATCGATAGCGCCCCAGATTTCATCACCGTGGATGGTGGTGAAGGCGGCACCGGTGCTGCGCCGCAGTTGCTGGCCGATCATGTTGGCCTGCCGATTTCCGAAGCCTTGCCGATTCTGGTGGACACACTCATGGCTTATGGCTTGAAAGATCGCATTCGGGTGATTGCCTCGGGGCAGTTGGTACACTCAGCCAAAGTCGCCTGGGCCTTATGCATGGGCGCGGACTTTGTGGTCAGTGCGCGTGGCTTTATGTTTGCCCTGGGGTGTGTGCAGTCGCAGCAGTGTCATAAAGATACCTGCCCGACCGGCATTACCACGCATAATAAATGGCGTCAGCGGGGACTGGTGGTGCCGGTAAAAGCGAAGCGGGTGGCGCAGTATGCACACTGGGTGAATCACGAGGTTAACGTGCTGGCGCATTCCTGTGGTTTGCACAACGCGCGTGAGTTTCGCCGTGAGCATGTTCGTATCGTGCAGAAGGCAGGCTACAGCGTGGCGCTGGATCAGCTTTACCCTTACAAGGGTACCCGGCAGATCAATTCAGGAAGTTAACCTGTAGGTGCGGCTTCCACCCTTCGGGTACTGTGAGCCGCACTTGAATCTTCAGCCGTACTTGAATCTTCCCATAAAGCCCCCATTTAGTTTTTAGAATTTAGAAATACCTTCAGGGGAAACCATTATGAGAATGGATAAACTTACCAGCAAATTTCAACTGGCCATTGCCGATGCCCAGAGCCTTGCCGTGGGGCGCGATCACCAGTTTATCGAACCGGTGCATCTGATGAGTGCGATGCTGGATCAGGAAGGCGGTAGTGTTTACCACCTGCTGACCCAGTCCGATGTCAACGTTAATTTACTTCGCTCGCAACTTGGTGAGGCGTTGGAACGCCTGCCGCAAATTGGCGAAGCCACCGGTGATGTTCATATCTCCAACGATCTTTCTCGCCTGTTAAATTTAAGCGACAAGCTGGCGCAAAAGCGCAACGATCAATTTATTTCCAGTGAACTATTCGTACTCGCGGCAATTGATGACAAAGGTGTGCTGGGTGATATTCTGCGTAAGGCCGGCGCGGTAAAAGGCGCGATTGAAAAAGCCATCGAAAATATTCGTGGTGGTCAAAACGTCAATGATGCAAATGCCGAAGAGCAACGTCAGGCGCTGGAAAAATACACCATCGATCTAACTGAGCGTGCCGAACAGGGCAAGCTCGATCCGGTCATCGGTCGTGATGATGAAATACGCCGCGCGATTCAGGTGCTGCAACGCCGGACTAAAAATAATCCTGTGTTTATCGGTGAACCGGGTGTAGGCAAGACCGCGATCATCGAAGGCCTTGCGCAACGCATTATTAACGGTGAAGTGCCAGAAGGCATGAAGCACAAACGGGTATTGTCGCTAGACATGGGCTCCCTGCTCGCCGGTGCCAAGTACCGGGGTGATTTTGAAGAACGCCTGAAAGCCGTGCTCACCGATCTATCCAAACAGGAAGGTCAGGTGATTCTGTTTATCGATGAAATTCATACTATGGTTGGCGCAGGCAAGGCTGAGGGTGCGATGGATGCCGGTAATATGTTGAAACCGGCATTAGCGCGCGGTGAACTGCATTGCATTGGTGCAACCACGCTGGATGAATACCGTCAATATATTGAGAAGGATGCAGCACTGGAACGACGTTTCCAGAAAGTGCTGGTGACTGAGCCAAGCGTAGAAGACACGATTGCGATCTTGCGCGGTTTGAAAGAAAAATACGAAGTACATCATGGTGTGGACATTACTGATCCGGCAATTGTTTCGGCGGCCATATTATCGCATCGGTATATTACTGATCGGCAGTTGCCGGATAAGGCGATAGATCTGATTGACGAAGCCGCATCGCGCATTCGTATGGAAATTGATTCCAAACCAGAATCGATGGACAAGCTTGATCGAAAATTGATTCAGTTGAAGATTGAACGTGAAGCCTTGAAAAAGGAAAACGACAAGGCCTCAAAAGAGCGCCTGAAAAAACTGGAAGAAGAAATCAATACGCTGGAACGTGAGTACAGCGAGCTGGAAGAGATCTGGAATACCGAGAAGGCGGCGGTGCAAGGTAGTCAGCACGTCAAAGAGGAGCTGGAACGCGCGCGACTGGAACTGGAAACCGCACGCCGCGCCGGTGATCTCGCACGCATGTCAGAGCTTCAGTATGGCCGGATTCCTGATTTAGAAAAACAACTGGACATGGCCGCGCAGGCGGAGATGCAGGAAACGACCTTGTTACGCAGTGCCGTGGGCGAAGAGGAAATCGCCGAAGTCGTTTCTAAATGGACGGGCATTCCCGTATCGAAAATGCTCGAAGGCGAACGCGATAAATTATTGCGCATGGAAGAGGCCTTGCACACCCGTGTAGTCGGACAGGACGAAGCAGTCAAAGCCGTGTCCGATGCGATTCGTCGTTCACGCGCAGGCTTGTCCGATCCCAGCCGTCCCAATGGCTCGTTCCTGTTCCTCGGCCCCACCGGTGTCGGTAAAACTGAGCTAACCAAAGCACTGGCGGAATTTCTGTTTGATACCGAAGAGGCGATGGTGCGTATTGATATGTCTGAGTTCATGGAGAAACATTCGGTCGCGCGTTTAGTTGGCGCGCCTCCCGGCTATGTCGGTTACGAGGAGGGTGGTTATTTAACTGAAGCCGTACGGCGTAAACCGTATTCCGTTATTCTTTTGGATGAAGTAGAAAAAGCCCATCCCGATGTGTTCAACATTTTATTGCAGGTATTGGATGACGGACGCCTGACCGATGGTCAGGGACGCACGGTAGATTTTCGTAATACCGTGATCGTGATGACCTCCAATCTCGGCTCACAACAAATTCAGGAAATGAGTGGCGAGGAAAATTACGAAGCCATGAAATCATCGGTGATGGAAATCGTCGGCCAGCATTTTCGCCCCGAATTTATTAACCGAGTCGATGAGCTGGTAGTCTTCCATCCCTTGGGCAAAGACCAGATCCGCTCGATTGCATCTATTCAATTCGACTATCTGCATGAACGCCTGCGCAGTCGGCAGATGGATATCGAAATCAGCGAGGCCGCGCTGGATAGAATTTCTGATGCTGGTTTTGATCCGGTCTATGGCGCACGGCCACTGAAACGAGCGATTCAGCAGGAGATTGAAAACACCCTGGCACAGGAAATTTTGTCAGGCAAGTTCCTCGCGGGTGATGTGATTGTCGTTGATGCGGATAATGAAGGGTTTCATTTCAGCAAGTCATCAAGACGCGCCAGCGCAGCCTGATACGAATGAATCTCCTCACCGAAAGCAGACGAGTATCAGATATGTA
>CAZIJT010000103.1:0-9082 GCA_964539595.1 uncultured Thiohalophilus sp.
CACACCCAGACGATGCGCGACTTCTTCGTAGGCTTCAACCACGCCGCCCAATCCCTGACGAAAACGATCTTTATCCAGTTTTTCGCGGGTTTCGATATCCCACAGGCGGCACCCGTCCGGGGTAAATTCATCACCTAAAACCAGCTTTCCCTGATAGCGGCCAAACTCCAGTTTATAATCTACCAACAACATACCGGCATCATGGAATAATTTTTTCAAAATATCGTTGACCTTGAAGGTCAAACTTTTCATTTGCGCAATTTCATCTTCACTCGCCCAGTCAAATGAAATGATGTGATAATCATTGATCATCGGATCATGCAACTCATCATTCTTGAGGAAAAACTCAAAGGTCGGCGGATTCAGATCTAGTCCATCTTCAACCCCAAGACGTCGGCATAAACTACCGGTGCTGATATTTCGAACCACACATTCAATCGGTAGCATGTCCAGATTTTTTACCAGTGATTCTTCGTCACTGATAATTTTTTCATGATGCGTGGGCACGCCAGCGGCTTCCAGCTTTTCCATAATAAAAGCATTGAAGCGATTATTGACCATGCCTTTACGATCAAGTTGTTCAATTTTTTCACCATCGAAGGCGGACGTATCATTGCGAAAATGCAGAACCAGTTTGTCTGCATCATCGGTGGCATACACGGTCTTGGCTTTGCCGGTAAAGAGTTTGGCCTGTTTTTTCATTTCAAGCTCCTGAAATTTTTTGGTTAAAAATATCGGGTGTCATAAGACCCCCAGTAGATACAGATTCAATTGCACATGTTCGCCTGAAGGCGAACCTACAGGTGAATAAATATATTTAAGAGTAAGACATTAAATTTCGCACCAGTCAAAACCATGTTCCTGACTGGCAACATTAATCCAGTCACGATCACAGCCGGTTGCCTCAACTAGCGCATCACAGACTAACGCCGTGGTGTTATTCTGTTCACTGATATGCGCGATAACCAGATGTTTCAGCTTTGCGACATCCAGACTGTCCAACAGCGCGGCTGTTTGTTCATTGCTAAGATGACCCAGTCTGCCCGCGACCCGCTGTTTGAGTGAGGCCGGATAAGGCCCTTGCTCCAGCATACGCAAATCATGATTACATTCCAGCAACAAGGCGTCACAGCCATCCAGCTGCGCTTCGATATGTGGCGTGATCGTACCTGTATCAGTCAACATACCCAGCTGCTGTTGGCCATTAGTAAACACAAACTGGCATGGCTCGCGTGCGTCATGCGGAACAGGATACGGCTGGATGGCCAAATCTTTCACTACAAAACTTTGTTGCACATCGAGAAAATTTAACGCCGATAATTTCCCCAGTACAGCCTTACTGTGGGTGCCTCGCGTCATCCACAGTGGAATATCATATTTGCGTGACAGTGGCCCCGCGCCACGCACATGATCCCCATGTTCATGAGTAATCAAAATCGCATCGAGTTCGCTGGCCTGTAGCCCAAAGCGTGACAGGCGCGCTTCGGTTTCTTTGAGACTGAAACCACAGTCAATCATCACGCAGGTTTCGCCCGCCTGTACTAATGTTGCATTGCCTTTACTGCCACTGCCCAAAGAAGCAAAGCGCATCGGCATACGACTACTTCAGGTACTTCTGAAGTTCGTTTAAAATCAAACCTGAGAGCGCAGCGTTCACTGTCTGTCCCTCATGCCCGCGCACTGATATTTTCACCTGCTCATCCTGCTTGTCGAGTTTGAGGATTAAAGCATTATTATCGGCAGAAGCCTCAACCCCAAACATCGTGTCAAACCAGCCTTTCTCCTGCCGGTCGCGGAACTCCTGACTTAAAGAGAAATAGTACACGCCAGCCGAGCGATTGCGATCTTCAACATGCGCCCCCATGCGATCCATCGCCAGTCCCACTCGCCGCCAGGTACGCGGAAAGGTTTCACTGACATTCAGATATTGTTTACCCTCTTCTTCGACCAGTACCGCTCGCGAAATATCTTTGTCGTCAACAACCGCTACTGCCGTGTCTTTCTTCATCCCCTTGAAGACCAGGAAGCGCATTAACATTTCTTTTTCCAGCTCCGGATCGGCATCACGGTATTCCCAGAACGTATCATCCGCATCACTGTTGCGATCATCGATATGTTTTTCACGTAAACCCTGATGGCTAACGAACAGCAAGGTTTTCTCCCCGTCACGTTCCAGCCGGGCACGATAGCGATCTTTCAAACCCGCAGAGGCAAAGCTGTTGAAAATAACCGAGAACCAGTCATCAGGCAGCTCGGTGCGATTCTCCTGCCAGCCGGTTTCCACGACGCCCAGTTTTTTATCTTCACGAACGATCTCAAATCCCAATGACTTGAAAAACAAAGCCAGTTTTGGCCAGGTCGCCTCCGGTGAGGCATCGAATTCCAACCAGCGCACCGCACCATCACGTTGCATACGCACACCCGGCACATCCGTTACCAGCGAACCGTCATCAGCCACGCCCTTATTCTGGTAAGACGCAATACTGGTTTGTTCAGCGGCAATCGACGGAATTCGTAAACTCTCATCGCCCTTGGGTAAAACCAGATCCGGCGGCACTTCCAGCGGCTTGCCGTTTCTTTCATCGACGGAATCGTAGTCCCCTTTATAAGGACTGGAGGAACAGGCCATCATTATGAGTGACACCATCACAAGGCTAAGATTTTTGCCTGAGAACACGCTTACTGACATCGTTGCTACCTGGGGGAATGAGGGCCGATAATTATCAGGCCTGAAGGATATCTGCCTGTTGCAGAGCCCGGTGAATATTATCACGATGCGCTTCGGAAAGAACGGTCAGCGGCAGGCGAATGCCGGTTTCCATCATCCCCATATCGTGCAGCGCCCATTTGACCGGAATCGGATTGGCTTCACAAAACAGGCCGTTGTGCAGGGGCATGAGACGTTCGTTGATGGCCGCCGCTTTGTCCCGCTCACCCGCTAATGCCGCCGCGCACATCGCATGCATGTCGCGCGGCGCAACATTGGCGGTCACCGAAACATCGCCGCGCGCGCCCAGCAGGATCAACTCCATCGCGGTGGCATCATCGCCACTGTATACGGAAAAGTCGCTGCCGCAACGCTGGATCAATTCACGACCACGGTCGAGATCGCCGGTGGCCTCTTTGATACCGATAATATTGTCAATCGCTGCCAGCCGCACCACGGTATCCGGCAGCATATCCACGGCGGTGCGTCCCGGTACGTTATAGAGAATCTGCGGAATCGCCACGGCCTCAGCCACGGCTTTGAAATGCAGATACAGACCTTCCTGAGTGGGCTTGTTGTAATACGGGGTGACTAGCAGGCAGGCATCTGCGCCTGCGTCTTTGGAGCAACGGGTCAGCTCAATTGCTTCGCTGGTCGAGTTGGACCCGGTTCCGGCAATGATCGGAATCCGCCCGGCAGCCAGCGCCACTACCCGCTGGACGACATCACAATGTTCCGCCGTGTCCAGGGTGGCCGACTCGCCCGTGGTGCCCATGGCAATAATGGCATCGGTGCCATTTTCCACATGAAATTCAACCAGTTTCGCCAATGCCACCTGATCAAGACTGCCATCCTCGTGCATGGGTGTGACCAGCGCCACCATACTGCCTTGAAACATGCCGTTCTCCGCGAAAAACGCACATTTTACTTGGCATCCCGGCCACTGACAAGCTGTAGGTTCGTCTTCAGGCGAACATCTACGGCTGAAGCCTCGCCTACAAATTTTCGCTGCAAATAAACTTCCCCGCAGCAAGCAGCAGGGAATTTAACCCGTAGAGATTCAATCATCGGGAAATTGCTAGGAGCTGTCACCTCCAGTGGTTTAAGATGAGTTGTCACTGGCAATAATATGGATACCGAAATGCCTGTCAAAATTGGTCGAAAAATCCCCGATTTCACCCTCCCCGCCAGCGGCGACAAAAATATCAGCCTGTCAGATTTTAGCGGCAAAAATGTCGTACTCTATTTCTACCCAAAAGACAGCACCCCCGGCTGTACGAAGGAAGGCTTGGCCTTCACTGAAAATCATAATAAATTCAAACGCCAGAAAACCGTGATTCTTGGCGTTTCACGCGATAGCGTGCGTAGCCATGAAAATTTCATCGCCAAGCAGGGCTTCAGCTTTGATCTACTCTCCGATAAAAATGAAGAAATCTGTACGCTGTTCGATGTGATAAAAATGAAAAACATGTATGGTAAACAGGTACGCGGGATTGAGCGCAGCACCTTTCTTATCGACAGCAAAGGAAAACTTCACAGAGAGTGGCGTAAAGTGAAAGTTGATGGGCACGTTGAAGAGGTGCTGGCTGCCGTTAAGGAATTGAATAAGACTGCCAGTTAAGGGATGAAACCCTTTAAACGCGAAGGCGCAAAGATTACAATGTTGATTGATTTATTCCCATTTCCATTTCCATCGGAAATAAACACAGGCAACAGGTATAAACAAATTATAAAATTCCTTTGCGCCCTTGCATCTTTGCGTTTGATTTTAATTTAATTTAATCTTGAGGAAAACTCACCACAATGAATAAGCGTCTATTTGTGATTGACTCGAATGTACTGATGCATGATCCCACCGCGCTGTTCCGTTTTCAGGAACACGATTTATTTATCCCGATGATGGTGCTGGAAGAGCTGGACAACAACAAGAAAGGCCATTCTGAAGTTGCCCGCAATGCTCGTCAGACCAGCCGCTTCATCGATGAACTCATGGGGCGTGCCAGCAAGGAAGAAATTGAGCAGGGTATCAGTCTCGATCTCTACAAGATCAACGATGACGATGATGAAAAGAACGAAACTGGCTGCCTGTTTTTTCAGACTCTGGCCTACCCCAATACTCTGCCCGACTACCTGCCCGGCAGTCTACCCGACAACAATATCCTTGGCACCGCACTAGCCTTAAAAGAAAAATTTGATAGCCATAGCATCACTCTGGTGACCAAAGATATTAATATGCGCATCAAGGCCTCGATTCTGGGGCTGCATTCCGAGGACTACCACAACGATAAAGTACTGGAAGATGTCGAGCTACTGTACAAGGGTAACTGTGAACTGGAAGCTAACTTCTGGGACAACCACGGCAAAGAGCTGGATTCCTGGGTCGAAGAAGGCCACACCTACTACCGCCTGCATGGTCCTGAAGTCGAAAACTGGATCCCCAGTCAGTTCATTTATACCGAAGCCGGTGACTTCGAAGCCATCGTCCGTGAAATCAAGGACGACACCGCAATTATCGAAACCACGCACGACTACACCAGTCACGAACATTCGGTCTGGGGCATTCACGCCCGCAACCGGGAACAGAACTTCGCCCTCAACCTGCTCATGGATCCAGAGATCGACTTTGTCTCTCTGCTCGGCATGGCCGGTACCGGCAAAACCCTGCTAACGCTGGCCGCAGGTTTAGAACAAACGCTAGAGCAAAAACGCTATACCGAAATTATTATGACCCGTGTCACTGTCCCGGTTGGCGAAGACATCGGCTACCTGCCCGGTACCGAAGAAGAAAAAATGGCACCGTGGATGGGCGCGCTGATGGACAATCTGGAATTTCTTACCGACACCGATCAGGGCGGCGACTGGGGCAAAGCCGCAACCCAGGATCTACTCAGCAAACGCATCAAGATCCGCTCGGTTAATTTCATGCGCGGGCGCACCTTCCTTAACCGTTTCATTATTATCGATGAAGCGCAGAACCTGACCTCCAAACAACTGAAGACCCTGATCACCCGCGCCGGTCCCGGTACCAAGGTCGTCTGTCTCGGCAACATTGCCCAGATCGATACACCCTACCTATCGGAAACCACCTCCGGCCTAACCTATGTCGTTGATCGTTTCAAAGGCTGGAACCACAGCGGCCATATCACCCTGGTACGCGGCGAACGTTCACGACTGGCGGATCATTCGTCTGAGGTGCTTTAGGAATGTCACTATTGTAGGTGCGGCTTCAGCCGTACAGGTACGACTAAAGTCGCACCTACAATAGTAGCTTCACTGCTCAAACTAACCATTACCAGCCCCAACTCTGCTTACTTTTACACACTAATTGGCTGAGTAATAAACGACACGTCAATAACATCATTTATTATTATTTTCTAGCTGCTCGGCAATAGTATTACTTATCTCAACATAGCGTTCTAATGTCTCACGTTCCTGAACCTTGTCGGCCACTAAAATAAATCGACGTATCTCTTCAGTCGCTTCTTCATGCCGTCCCTGATTCCAGAGTGAATTAAACAAGGCAATCGAGAGCATACCTGAACCCGGTTCAGCCAGCACCAAACGCTGATACACCATCTCCGCCTCGGCAAATTTTTTCTCGTAGAAATACGCACCGCCGAGCATCAACAAAGCTGTCGTGTTATCGGCATCATCCTTTAGTAGTTCGAGTAAAAGGATTCGTGCAGCCTCACTTTTACCCGCCTCAAGAAAGGCCTTTGCGTTTTTCAGAGTTTCTTCAATATTACTCATAAAATACTCTACTATATTATACCACCTGTAGGTACGGCTTCAGCCGTACCTGTTCGTCTTAAGGCGAACCTACAGCATCAATCACAGCATTGAAAGTCGCACTAGGACGCATCACTTGTGCAACCCGTTCTCGGTCTGGGTGATAATAACCGCCAAGCTCGACCGGCTTGCCCTGTACACCATTCAGTTCACCTACTATTTTTTCTTCATCACGAATCAATTGTTCAGCCACCAGTGTGAAGATCACTTTTAACTCAGCATTATCATCCTGTGCAGCCAGCGCCTGCGCCCAGTACAAAGCCAGATAAAAATGACTGCCCCGAGTATCTAATTCACCCACCTTGCGTGAAGGTGATTTGTTATTATTTAAAAACTGACTATTAGCCGTATTTAAGGCTTCAGCCAGCACTTTCACTTTTTCACTATTTGTTTTCTGCGCCAGATCCTCTAACGATACGGCGAGTGCTAAAAACTCACCCAGTGAATCCCAGCGTAAATGATTTTCCGTTAACACCTGCTCAACATGCTTGGGTGCCGATCCCCCTGCGCCGGTTTCAAACAGGCCGCCACCAGCCAGCAGGGGCACAATCGATAACATCTTCGCACTAGTGCCTAATTCAAGAATAGGAAACAAATCGGTTAAGTAATCACGTAATACATTGCCGCTAACCGAGATCGTGTCTTTACCTTCTTTCACTCGCGCTAAGGTATATAGCGTGGCCTCAAACGGTGAGATGACTTTAATGTCCAAACCATTCGTATCGTGGTCTTTAAGATAGCGTTCAACTTTAGCCATCAGAATGGCATCATGGGCGCGATGCTCATCCAGCCAGAAAATTGCCGGTTGCCCGGTTAATCGCGCACGCTTGACCGCAAGTTTAACCCAGTCCTGAATCGGCAGATCTTTGGTCTGGCAGGCGCGCCAGATATCGCCTTTTTCAACCTTATGTTCCAGCAGGCTCGTACCTGATGCATCGATCACCCGCACGATCCCCGCCGCCGGTATTTCAAAGGTCTTATCATGCGAGCCGTACTCTTCCGCCTTTTGCGCCATCAGCCCAACATTACTGACCGTTCCCATAGTGCTGACATTAAACGCGCCATGCTCTTTACAAAAATCAATGGTAGCCTGATAGATACCGGCGTAATTGCGATCCGGAATCATCGCCTTGGTATCATGCAACTGGCCATCCACGCCCCACATCTGACCGGAGGAACGGATCGCCGCTGGCATGGAGGCATCAATAATCACATCACTGGGAACATGCAGGTTGGTAATGCCTTTATCGGAATTCACCATCGCTAGCTCAGGCCGCGTCTGATATACCGCCTGAATGTCAGCTTCAATGGCTTTGCGTTCAGCCTCGGGCAGGCTGCTAATTTTTGTATAGACATCGCCTAAACCATTGCGGGTATCAACGCCCAGTTTTTCAAACGTCGCCGCATGTTTCTCAAACACATTTTTATAATACACACTCACTGCATGACCAAAGATAATAGGATCAGAAACTTTCATCATCGTGGCTTTCATATGCAATGACAGCAACACGCCCTGTTGTTTTGCATCCTTTGCGGCAGCTTCAAAAAAATCACGCAGCGCCTTAACATTCATTACCGAGGCATCAATCACCTCACCCGCCAGCACCGGGGTTTTCTCTTTCAAGACACGGGTTTGCCCATCGTCACCCAGCAACTCGATTTTTATCTCACCCGCCGTTTCAATTACCACCGATTTTTCACTAGAATAAAAGTCACCCTCGGGCATCGAGGCCACATGCGATTTTGAATCACTCGACCAGGCTCCCATCGAATGCGGGTGCTTCTTCGCATATTCTTTTACCGGAGCGGCCACACGACGATCTGAGTTACCTTCACGCAAGACCGGATTCACCGCACTGCCCAGCACTTTGGTATAACGTGCCTTCACGCTTTTTTCTTCGTCTGTGGATGCATCTTCAGGAAAATCAGGAATGGCATAGCCAAGCGACTGCAATTCCTTAATCGCCGCCTTCAATTGCGGCACAGAGGCGCTAATATTTGGCAGCTTAATAATATTCGCATCGGGTGATTTTGCCAGCTCACCCAGTTCCGCCAGCGCATCGGCCTGCTTCTGTGCATCCGTTAGCTGCTCAGGAAAATTTGCCAGAATACGCGCCGCCAGCGAAATATCGCGTGTCTCTATCTCAATATCTGCCGCCCCGGTAAAAGCCTTAACAACAGGTAAAAAAGACTGTGTGGCCAGAGCCGGGGCTTCATCAGTTTCGGTATAGAAAATTTTAGAACTTGGCATCATTAATGTCTCTGAATTTAGTCAAAGGAAGGGCTAGCCCCACGGGAATCGCCTATTATATTTCAAATTGGGAAATGGTTCACGTCCCCTGACTCAAAGAAGAAATTATTCACCGTTCGCTCATGCTTTACAAAACCTCCTTAGACAGGCTCAGGACGGCCGGTAATTCCTAAAGTGGACTGGTATTTTGAACAGCTATTTATACAAATAATCATCATCTAGCCCCGATTGTTTCTGCACTTGCGTTCCTTTAATTTACATATTAAATAAAATCACCTATATTGCGAACCTTCTCTAGAGGCTTTGAGAAAATGAATCACCCCGCCGCAAGCGGA
>CAZIJT010000104.1:0-9074 GCA_964539595.1 uncultured Thiohalophilus sp.
CAGCCATACGCATGTCAACTATATCACCGCCACTCATCGAAACTATCCACCGACAATGCGCTCAGGCACTGGCAGAAGATCTTGGCTCAGCTAACCACGATCCCAGCGCCGCACTGATACCGAAAAACAAGACACTTCATGCTGAGGTTATCTGCCGTGAACCTGCCATAATTTGTGGCCGCCCCTGGTTTGATGAGGTCATACAACAGTTAGATCATACTATTGATATCGACTGGCAGGTTGAAGAAGGCGAGCAGGTAGTCGCTAATACACTGATCTGCTGCCTACAGGGTTCGGCTCGCCATCTCCTCAGCGCTGAACGTAGCGCCCTGAATTTTTTACAAACACTCTCAGCGACCGCCACCCAAACACAGCATTATGTTAACGCTATCAGCGACACTGGCGCACAGTTACTCGATACCCGCAAAACCCTGCCCGGTCTACGTCTGGCACAGAAATATGCCGTGCGCTGTGGTGGTGGTTGCAACCATCGTATCGGTCTGTTCGACATGATCATGTTAAAAGAGAATCATATCATCGCCACCGGCTCCATCCATCAGGCCGTACTACACGCTAAAAAACAGTTCCCCAATATTGATATTGAAGTGGAAGTGGAAACACTGAAAGAACTTGAAGAAGCCCTGGATGCCGATGTCACTCGTATTTTACTGGATAACATGGATCTTCAAACCTTGCGCAAGGCAGTGAAACTGGCAGCAGGAAAAATCCCGCTGGAAGCCTCGGGTGGAGTTGAGCTGGAAACAATTCGGCAGATTGCGTTAACCGGAGTAGACTATATTTCAATCGGCGCAATCACTAAACATGTGCAGGCGATTGACCTTTCCATGCGTTTTATCAATAGCTGATCACTTAAGCCCCGGTGAGCGCATATCAAAAATTAGAAATTCTTTTTTCGCCATCCAGACTTCACCCAGACGTACCAACACCCGACCACCCTTAGAACGAATTAACCAGAAAGGCATGCCCGGAACAAAGTCATGCGCCGGATTCACGATCAAGTACCAGTGATCGTTTAGATCCTTATAAACAATGACCGTCTTACCCTTATCACTTTCCATTTCGGTTTGTTCAAACAAAAAAGCGGCCTCGGCATAATTAGACAGACAACGCAAAGCCACCTCAACATATCCATCATCATATCTCTGCAACCGCACTACTACGCCCAGCGTCGGCTTGCGAATATTTTCTTCCGGGACAAACGCCATTAACTGACCCAGTTGCACCGGGTTACTGAAATCTGTTTCCCGCGTACGCAAGAGCATACCACCAGTACTGAAGTTAACCATGCGCCAGGATGAACGCATGTGGTATTTATCATCCTCAGCAAAAGCTGAGGACTGTTTCGCCAGGGTATCTTCAAACTGCCGAGAGCGAGACACTTGTTTAAAATCATGCTGATTTAGATCGCTTAACAGATGCATGACCGCCTTTTTGCCAAAATAAACTTTCAACGCATCATCAGAAAAAACCGCATGTCGCTGCTGTTGCCGTTTACGTAACTGCAAAGCCAGTAACATCATATCAAGAATGGGGACACGATCTTCCTCGTCCATACGTTGCAGAGGGCGGCTTAATTTTGATGCATCAAATTCTGAAATAAACTTCATTTTGGCAATAGCTTCATGATCCTTTACCAACGCATTGTATAAACCTGTAATATCCACCTGTACCGCAGGCTCGTGCTTCATGGCCGGGCGATCAAAACGCGGAGCCATATCCTGATAGAGATCGGTATAGAGAAACCCTGACTTAAGTTTCTCACCATCATCAAACACCATTTTAAGACCTTCGCCATCGAGATAATCAAGATACGCGTCCGGCATGTGAAACATCCGAGTTGGCCAGGTGCTAACATCCATCAATCCGAATAACTGGATGGACAAATAGAGTTTTCTTATACTACAGTTAAGGAAATCTTTGCGGCTATCATTGCTTGAGCGCTCAGCACGAATGCCAACACTGCCATGCAATTTATAAGGACCATCAACAGCATCGTGTAAGGCTAATGAAAAAAACAACTGGTTACAGTTCTGCCATTCATTACGACCAAGTTTCTGATATCGTAAAGCCCGCAGGCGTTGCAGTAACATAAAAATCTCTATCAGCCTGAAACCAACCGTAGTCAATTTGCCCAACTGTTTCTTGAAACGTCGAGGCACAGGCGTATACAATTCCTTGAAATAGTGCATATAGGAAATTGCCAGCTGTTCCAGCGCATTAACACTCGCAGTCAAGCTTAGCCTCCGATCCTTGCTTTCTGGCAGACTGTTTTCCAGCCCCTGGTATTTTTGATACCAGATAGCCAGTGCAGGATAAATCTGCACCAGAATCATATTTGATATTTCCAGCCGCTGCTCAGGTTTTAGTAAGGTCATATTAAGCGCGGAAAGAATACTGGCCGCTTCTTCCAGCATACGCACAGGAAAGCTATGCAGGTGCTTTAGTTTTTCGTGACAAGTTTCCAGATCAACTTCTTTTTTCCCGGGATGGCGATGAAGGTGCGGCAGGTTACTAAATTTGGCATAGGGAGCCTTCAGCAAATCATGGCTGTCTGCTCGGATTACCGCTCTTCCTTTTTTTCTGCTGAAGAAACCCATGTCCTTCCCGAATAATTATTCTGCTTATTATGTTTTATCCATGCCACCTGTAGCCAAACAATACACGGTGTTAACTGTTTTTGGGTCGCATGCTTTTATAAAAATTGATCAGTCCATTTGTTGACGAATCATGTGTGCTCACTGGTTCACCATCGACCAGCTCCGGCTGAATTTTAGCTGCCAGCTGCTTGCCTAGCTCCACACCCCATTGATCAAAGGAGTTGATATTCCAGATTACCCCCTGAACAAATATTTTATGTTCATACATGGCAATTAGCATACCCATGGTACGCGGATCAAGCGAGCGGAACATAAGGGTGTTCGTTGGTTTATTGCCGGGAAATACTTTATACGCTAATAATTCTTCAATCTCTTTTTCTGATTTACCTAATGCATGCATTTCAGCTTTAGCTTCTGCTGCCGATTTGCCTTTCATCAAGGCTTCGGTCTGGGCAAAAACATTGGACATCAATACTCGATGGTGTTCTTTAATGCAATGATAGTCAGAAATAGAAGCAAGAAAGTCTGCCGGGATCAATTTGCTGCCTTGATGGATTAGCTGATAAAACGCATGCTGCGCGGCAATCCCAATCTCTCCAAAAATAACGGGGCCGGTTTCATAATCAACCACCTCCTTGTCACGATCAACATACTTGCCATTACTTTCCATATCCGCCTGTTGCAAATAAGCAGGCAAGCGACTCAAATGTTGATCATAAGGTAAGATAGCCTGCGTCTGTGCCGCAAAAAAATTGTTATACCAGACACCTAACAATGCCAGTACTACAGGAATATTTTTCTCAAATGGCTGGCTTTTGAAATGCCGATCCATTTCATGCGCGCCATCAAGCATAGCTTCGAAATTATCCATGCCGATAGAAATCGCAATCGGCAAACCAATCGCTGACCAGAGAGAATAACGCCCGCCTACCCAGTCCCACATTTTGAAAATATTCTCATCGGCAATCCCAAACTCAACAGCCGCCGAAGTATTGGACGTTACCGCAACAAAATGTTTATTAACCGCTGACTTATCGTCCACCGTTTTTAAAAACCACTTTCGTGCGGTACTCGCATTGAGCATGGTGTCCTGGGTGGTGAAGCTTTTGGATGAAATAATAAACAGGCTGGTTTCCGGCTTCAGCATTTCCAGCGTATCCATAATATGACTTTCATCGACATTTGAAACAAAATGAAAATGCATGTCGTGAATGCCATAAGGACGCAGGGCATCGGTAACCATCTCAGGCCCCAAATTGGAACCACCAATGCCAATATTGATAACATCAGTAATTGGCTGACCACTAATTCCTCGCCACTTCCGCTGGCGTACAGCATCAGACAGCTGACGAATTTTTTTCAACTCCGCATGAACTTCGGGCATCACATCCTGGCCATCCTGCATGACCGGCTCATCTGCGGGGCTACGTAAAGCTGTGTGCAGCACCGCACGCTTCTCGGTATGATTTATTTTCTCGCCATTAAACATGCGCACAATCCACTCATCCAGACCAGCATCGCGCGCCAGTTGAAAAAGCAGAGTCATGGTTTCTTCGTTTATACGGTTCTTGGAATAATCCAGCAGGATATCGTCGTGTTGTAACGAAAATTTGTTGAAGCGTTCACTGTCATCGGCAAATAGATCACGCATATGTTGATCTGCCATAGTTTCATAATGTGCCTGCAAGGCCGCCCAGCTAGTCCCTGTGGTTTTTAGCATTTTATTTTGAGCCTTTGTACTTTAATCATTATCTGGCAATGACTGCCATGCTGCGCTGAATACCCCAATTCTACCGGAATCTGCTCGTGGGTAAACCGAATTTCTTTTCCTCGACATGCTGACATGCCTGCGTATCCGGGTATAATTCCCTCTCCCCAGACGAAAGCGTACTAGCATGAGCATTCGACATATCAAAACCACCACATTTACAGATCAGAAACCCGGCACCTCCGGCTTACGCAAGAAGGTTCACGTATTCAAGCAGCCTCACTATCTGGAAAATTTCGTCCAGTGTATTTTTGACACCCTGCCCAAACCTTCAGCGAGTGACATTCTGCTAATTGGCGGTGATGGCCGTTACTATAACCGCGAAGCTATCCAAATTATTCTAAAAATGGCTCTTGCCAACGGCTTTCGCCATATCCTGATTGGCCAGCATGGCCTTGTTTCCACCCCGGCCATGTCCGCCCAAATCCGCAAGCACCATGCGCTGTGCGGGATCGTGCTTTCAGCCAGTCACAATCCCGGTGGCCCCGATGCCGATTTTGGCATCAAGTTCAACATGGGAAATGGTGGCCCGGCACCTGAAAACCTGACTAATGCCGTTTATGCGGCAAGCACTATTATTAAAGAGTACCGTTTGCTCGACACCGATGACATCAATCTCGACAACCTGGCTGAAATACAGATTGAAGGGGCGCGCGTTGAAATTATTGATACGGTCAGCAACTACGCCGATTTCATGCAACACCTGTTCGACTTTGATGCCATTCGTGCATTATTCAAATCCGGCCTGTTTCATATGCTATTTGACGCCATGCATGCGGTAACCGGCCCTTATGCCAAAGAAATCTTACAGCGACGTCTGGGCACCGCTGCCGACACATTACTCAACGCCGAGCCAAAAGAAGACTTCGGTGGTGGCCATCCCGATCCCAACCTGCTGCATGCCCATGAACTGGTAAGCCGTCTGTTCGGCAGTGATGCCCCTGATTTCGGTGCGGCCTCCGATGGTGATGGTGATCGCAACATGATCCTCGGTCGGCGTATTTTCGTCACCCCCAGCGACAGTCTCGCGGTGATGGCCGCGAATATCCATCATATGCCCGGCTACCGCAACGGTCTGGCCGGGGTTGCCCGCTCTATGCCGACCAGTCAGGCGGTCGACAAAGTGGCGGAAGCCTTAGGCGTAGAATGCTACGAAACCCCCACCGGCTGGAAGTTTTTCGGCAATCTACTCGATGCCGGAAACATCACCCTCTGTGGCGAGGAAAGTTTTGGTAATGGCTCCGATCACATTCGTGAAAAGGACGGCCTCTGGGCGGTATTGTTCTGGCTCAATCTGATCGCCCTGCGCCAGCAACCAGTACGAAAAATTATGCTGGAGCACTGGCAGCGCTTCGGTCGCCATTATTATTCGCGCCATGATTACGAAGAAGTTGATAGCACGGCCGCCGAATCACTGATGACACATCTGCGCGAACAGCTAGGCAGTCTACCCGGCCAGCAGTTTGGCGATTACCGCATCAAGGCCTGCGATGACTTCTGTTACACCGATCCCGTCGACGGCAGCATTAGCGAACATCAGGGGCTGCGTTTTCTATTTGAAGATGGCTCACGCATCGTATTTCGACTCTCCGGCACCGGCACCGCCGGCGCTACCTTGCGAGTCTATCTTGAACGCTATGAACCTGATCAGGAAAAACATGAGCTGGACACGCAACAAACTCTGGCTCCGTTTATCCAGATTGCTGAGCAACTGGCTCGCATCCAGCATTTCACCCAGCGGCACAAGCCCAGCGTCATCACCTGATCTTTTCCCACACAGCAGTATATTTTGTGCTACAACTAACAGCTTATTATCATGAATTCCCTACAGGTATATAACGCATGAGCGAAA
Organism: uncultured Thiohalophilus sp.; assembly: GCA_964539595.1. GTDB lineage: Bacteria > Pseudomonadota > Gammaproteobacteria > UBA6429 > Thiohalophilaceae > JAADGZ01. The sequence continues at coordinate 6,239 of CAZIJT010000104.1, forward strand.
CGCATTTCAAAATTGAAGTACAGCCGATTATCCCCAAAAACCTTCTCGGCCTCAACGAACTAGCCAACAACCTACTTTATACCTGGGATCGTCGGGTTCGTCGGCTGTTCTATCAGTTGGATGTCAAGCTCTGGGAAAACTGTGGTCATAACCCCAAGGTTTTTCTACGTCGCATCGCGCAGCAAGAACTGGACAAGGCCGCGGTAGACAATGTGTTTCTCGAAGAATACAACCGGGTCATGTCATCCTTTAATGCCTATCACCGGAAAGCCAGTCACTCTGGAATTGATGACTACCTCGACCCGGAAAAAGATCTGGTTGCCTATTTCTGCGCTGAGTTTGGCCTGCATGAAAGCTTCCCGATTTATTCCGGTGGGCTAGGCATTCTTGCTGGCGATCATTGCAAGGCAGCCAGCGATCTCGGTCTGCCCTTTGTTGCCATCGGCCTGCTTTATCGTCAGGGCTATTTTATCCAGACCATTGATGCAGCCGGTAACCAACTGGCACAGAATAAATCCACTCACTTTAGTGATCTACCTATCTCACCCGTGTTAAACAGTGACGGCAACAAACTCAAAGTGTCGGTTAACATTGACGGTCGTAACGTTGCTCTGAAAGTCTGGCGAGCCGTCGCCGGGCACATCACCCTGTATCTGCTCGACAGCGACCTGCCTGAAAATAGCGAACAGGATCGCACCATTACGTTTCAGCTTTACGGCGGCGACAAAGTGATGCGCATTCAGCAGGAAATCGTACTCGGCATCGGTGGCGTACGCGCGATTCGCGCACTCGGACTAAAACCCAATGTCTGGCATATTAATGAAGGCCATTCCGCCTTTCAGATCCTTGAGCGTTGTAGCGAGCACGTTGCCAACGGCATGGACTTCGATAGCGCACATGAGCTGGTCGCCTCGGGCACCATTTTTACCACCCACACCCCCGTGCCCGCCGGGCATGATATTTTTGATGACGGCCTAATGAATCAGTACCTGGGGCACTTCCCTCAGAAATTGAAGCTCAGCATGGAAAACTTCATGGGACTGGGGCTGGCACCCAATAGCAGCAACGGCTTCAATATGACCAGTCTGGCACTGCACAGCTCACGCTTTCACAATGGCGTTAGCCGCATTCACGGTGGCGTTGCCTCGCAAATGGAACGTGATATCTGGCCACAGATCCCACCTGAAGAAAATCCCATTTCCTATGTTACCAACGGTGTACACGCACCGACTTTCCTTGCACCTGAATGGATCAACCTGTTCGACATGCGTTTTCGTGAATGGCGCAGCCACCTGCTGGATTCCGATTTCTGGGACTGTCTCGACAATATCCCCGACCACCGTTTCTGGAGTCTACGTCAGGAACTCAAGTCACAGATGCTGGAATATGTGAATCGACGCGTGGCCATCCGTTGTCGCCGTAACGGTTGTAGCGACGTGCTGCAAAAGCGAATTACCGTCTACACCTCTCGCCCCGAATCTGATGTGCTGGTGCTAGGCTTTGCCCGGCGCTTCGCCACCTATAAACGCGCCACCCTGCTGTTCAGCGATCTTGACCGTCTGTCACGTTTGCTAAACAACCCCAAAAGACCGGTATTACTTATCTTTGCGGGAAAAGCACACCCCAATGATATCCCCGGACAGGAACTCATCCGCAGCATCCACGAATATTCTCTGCGCCCCGAGTTTGTCGGCAAAATTATTCTACTCGAAGGTTATGACATGGCGCTGGCGCGCAAGCTGGTCAGCGGTGTTGATGTCTGGCTTAACACCCCGGAATATCCGCTCGAAGCCAGCGGCACCTCAGGCGAAAAAGCCGCCATCAATGGTGTACTGAATGTTAGCGTACTCGATGGCTGGTGGGATGAAGGCTACACCGGGGATAATGGCTGGGGCATCTCGCCCCACGGCCCACACTTTGATGCCGACTACCGTAATAATGAAGAAGCCAACGACTTGCTTAATATTCTGGAGCAGCAGGTTATCCCTCTGTTCTTCGACCGCGACAGCCAGGGCTACTCCCGCGACTGGGTAAAAATGTCCAAGGCCTCGATGAAATATTGCATCCCGAATTTTAATGCCAAACGCATGCTGATGGATTACGTGCGCCAATTTTATGGCCCCGCAAAAACACATCACAGCCGTCTCTCCGCAGACAACAACAAACCTTCAGAAAAACTGGCCCGCTGGAAAAATAAAATCCGCCTGCACTGGTCAGGGGTCAGTATGAAACGGACAGATGAAATCAGCACCGCCATCCGCCACGGAGAAAAGCTGTCGATAAAAATTAGCGCCTTCCTTAACGGCCTCTCTCCAGAGGATGTAGTCATAGAATGTCTGATCGGAAACAAGAAACAGGATAAGGCCAGGACCTGTGACAAATTAAGCTTCAGCTTTATTGAAAAACAGGGTGACGACTATCTATTCTTACTGGAGCTTGAGCCCACCCACCCCGGACTCAACTACTACAAGCTGCGCATGTACCCCTATAACGACCTGCTTGCGCATCGGCATGAAACCGGATTTATGATCTGGCTGTAAAAATAAATCTCCCCAGCACAAACGGTCAGGTACGGCTAAAGCCGTACCTACAATAAATCTCCCCACTACACGCAGACGAGGTGTTTGTGTATGTAGGTTCGCCTTCAGGCGAACATGTGCGGCTAGCCGCACCTACAAATAAAGCATGCAGCAAGCTCTGGGGAATTGCAGCCGTGGAAAATTTACTTCAGCCATCGTCTGCGCCGCGTCCGTAACAATGGATTAACTCACGCAAATGAAGTGCTCTATCTTTGCTCATGGCATCTTCGCTAAAGCGCCATGACCAGTTACCCTCG
>CAZIJT010000105.1:0-8907 GCA_964539595.1 uncultured Thiohalophilus sp.
ACCTACATACGCAGATAGCCCGTCCGCTTGCGGCGGGGAAATTCATCCACGCCTGTATTGATGGCTCAGGCTGTGCGGATTTGTAGCGTATATCGTTCAATTTGCATCAGCAGTTCAGCTGAATTAAAAGGCTGGATGATAAAGTCCGTGGCACCCGCATCGAGGCCAGATTTCACAAAGTCCATGTCGGCCTGTTCTGCCAGTAACAGGATGGGAATATCTTTCCATGCAGGCAGTTCCCGGATGCCGCGAATAATACGGCAGTCATGTTGCTGCAAAAAGCAGACATCAAGAAATACCGCCATTGCCGGGGTCATGCCCTGAATCATCTCAAGCGTGGTGTTACAGCTTTCCGAGGTGATGACATCAAAGCCTTCGCGGCTGAGCATGTAGTTCAGGAGGTAGGCGGTATGCGCATCTTTCTCGATGACGAGTAGGGTTTTTGGATCACGTTCTGTGGACATCAACGACTTACCTTACGGGTGAAAAACAACTATCCAGCTGATGTTATTCATCGGCGCTGTGAGCAACAGGCTTTAGGCAAATACCTTCTAAAGCCTGCTTGACATCTAAAAATGTGATGTACATGGTTGATTTTCTTTGGTGTAATTTATGCCAAATTCGCATACCTGCTGCAGAAGTTTCTGGGTACAATCAGGCCTGCAAGTGATGACGGGACAGCAAACATGAAGCAGGAAAGTAATCAGGACAGTGGCGTTTATAATGCGCCCTGGGAAAAATCTTTCGACAAGGTGATTACGCCGTTCGAAGAGTTTATTCACCGCCAGACGACCAGTGGCATGTTGCTCATGGCGACCGCCATTCTGGCGCTAGTGCTGGCTAACAGTGCATTGGCCGGATTCTATGCAGATCTTCAGCACATGATGATTAGCATCAGCATTGGCAGCTGGAGTCTGGATAAATCGCTGCACCACTGGGTTAACGATGGTTTGATGGCGCTGTTTTTCTTTGTCGTGGGTCTGGAACTCAAGCGGGAAATACTGGTTGGCGAACTGGCGGATGTGCGTAAGGCGGCGCTGCCCATGGTTGCGGCTGTTGGCGGCATGATAGTCCCCGCGCTAATTTACCTGGCCTTCAATCCAGCGGGGGACGCTGCGCGTGGCTGGGGTATTCCGATGGCGACAGATATCGCCTTTGCGATTGGTGCACTGGTATTGCTGGCACATCGTGTACCCCGTGCGTTGATCACGTTTCTGGTAGCGCTGGCGATTGTGGATGATCTGGGTGCGGTTGCGGTGATTGCCATCTTCTATACGGACACGCTGGTTTACGATGCCCTGTTTATTGCACTGGCACTGTTCGGATTGCTGGTTGTTTTTAATCTGGCAGGTATTCGAAAGATCTCCCCTTATGCCATCGTTGCCGTATTTTTATGGTATTTCCTGCTTAAGTCGGGGGTACATGCCACCATCGCGGGGGTGCTGGGTGCGTTCACGGTGCCAGCGGTTCCAAAGTATGATCCCGGGCGCTTTAGCCAGCAGATGAAAAATCTCATCGCGCGTTTTGATAAAAGCTATGAACCCGGAAAAAGTATCATGAACAATGTCGAAATGCGTTCAGTCGTACAAACACTGGAAAATGGCATACTCAGAGTGGAAGCACCGTTACAACGATTAGAGCATGCCTGGCATTTGCCGGTTGCCTTTCTGGTCGTGCCTATTTTTGCGCTGTTTAATGCGGGCATTCCTTTAGAGATGGATTCACTCGGCGAGATGCTGGCGCATCCGGTGACGTTGGGGATTGGCTTTGGTTTAATCGCAGGGAAATTTATTGGTATTACCCTGACTAGCTGGATAGCGATTAAGCTGGGGATAGCACAACTGCCCCCCGAGGTACGTTTCAGCCAGATTGCGGGCGTATCGTTGCTCGCCGGGATTGGTTTTACTATGGCAATTTTTATTGCTGAGCTAGGATTTGCGAGCCAGCCAGACTATTTACTCATGGCCAAAACCGGCATTCTTATCGCGTCACTACTGGCCGGGATCGGCGGCTATATCTGGCTCAGGCTAGTGGCACGTAGCCGCTAAAGATGATGTTTGAGGTGTCCAATGTGTCAGGATAAGTCGTTATTTTAATAATCCATAGACACCCAGTGAATAAGCGCGTTGTTGATCTTCACCGTCCAGTGAGGATGGGCTGATGCTAGAACCGGGACGCAGGTTCTGATTCAGATAGCGGGTGTTACCGGTGCCTTTGTCGAAGGCAACGGTGGCAGCTTTGGGAAAGTAATAACCTAGCACATCACCTTTTTCGACGCCGACGGTAACCTGGAAGCGCGTTTTTATCATTCCCGTTTTAGTGATATTCAGACTGCGGCTTTCCCACACTACTACCAGTTTATCCTCAATTTTACGCAACAGCTTCACGGTCATCTGCGTGGGCTTCACAAACCAGGCTCCGACGCCGGTGAGTACGCCGGGACGGGGAATGGTATTTTTTAGATCCACCAGCATGATGGGGCGGTTGTCATACTGTTTGCGATTGACCAGCTCGCCACCTACATAGTCAAGCAGGTTGTTGTTAACCAGAAAAGATTTGTAAACGTCAATCTGATCTTGTGCAAATTGCCGTACCTGACTGCGTAATAGTGTTGACTCCGTAAAGCGGGAAGATTTTTCCTTGCCGATAATTTTTAGTATCCGGTTGGATTCATCCAGTGCGCTCTGTAGCTGTTGTTGTTCAGATTCCAGGGAGCGAATTTTATCCTGCGCGATTTCGATCTGCGTTTTTAATGACTGGTTGCGGCTTTCGAGTTCCTGCGTGTTAACCGGTGTTTGACAGGCACTCAGTGTCAGCAGGCTGGATATGGCCAGTAGGTACAGAAATCTAGACACGCGCGTACTCCATGAATTCAGGGTTGGTGAGTGGCATTGACCATAAAGGATTGGTTTAGCAACGGTTGATCATTCAGCCTTACGTCAAGAATATAGCTGCCTTCGCTAAAACCTTCCACTGGTAAATCGATCTGAAAGAAATGTTGGCCTTCGCTGGCAGACAATATGACAGGTTTCTGTGCGATTTGTACTCGCCCTGCGCCATCAAAAAGTACGGCCTGTAACAGAGTCGGTGAATTTTCCATATTTTTAAAATGAAAGCCAATGTACAGTGTGCGGCCAGGTTGCAGGGCGGTAGCTTGCGGTTGATCCAGTGACTGTAACGGCGTGGCGCTAAATATAATTTTGTCGATTTTAGGTTGCCTGGCTTCAATAGCCTGCTCAAGTTCGGCCTCAATTTTTAGCAGCCAGTCGCTGTGACTATAAACAGACTGTAGTTGTTCAAACAACAGCGTTGCCTGAGGGAGTTGATCCTCAGCGATGGCCTGAGCAATCTGTTCGCCGAGCTGTATTTTAATAGCCTTGAGCTTTGCTTTTGCATGCTGGTTGCGCGAATCAATGGCCAGCACTTTTTGATAGCGATAGTAGGCGTTATTGTTTTCAGGGCTGATCAGTAAATTATTATTGAAGTCATTATCGGCCTGTTGCAACAGATTTTTTATGCGGGCGATCTGGCTGATCTTCTGTTGCAGTTTTTTCTGTTGTTCTAGAATAAGGGGTTGCTGGATAGTGGTTCGTGTTATCAGACTATCGAGTGTTTGTAACTCCTTGCGCAGTTGCCAGGAAGCCTGCCGTTGTTCTGCTTTTTTCAGCCAGCGCAGGTTGATAGTGTGTAACATTTTTAGTGATTCAGAATGGCTCGGATCCAGCATAAGAGCAGCCTCAAGTTCAGACAGAGCATTGGGTTTTTCTTTGCTTATAATCGTATTGGCGGCTAAATATTTCTTAGCCTGGGTCATATGGGTGGATAGTACCTGCTTTGCGTGTTGTTGCGTCTGTAATTTTTTGTAGGTATGAATAAACCTTTGTTGCCTGCTAATCGTGGGGTATTGACGTTGCATCTCAGTCATTAGTTTAAGCGCCAAACCTACATCGCCTGCATCAATCGCTAACTGAACCCGCTCGATAGAGCGTAAACTTTGTTTTCCCCGTTCTATTTTTTCAAGCGTAGCGACTGGTGAGCTGTCGACTACAGAAGGCTTAATGGTTTCAGCCGTCGGTGCGTTTACAGCTTGTGGTTTTCCTATGACTTGAATTAACCACGGTATGTTGAGTGTCTCTGTGTAAGCACGTATCTTTTCTCGTTGCTGGTAAGCCAGTGCGCCGGTCACGAGGATTAACAGCAACAGCAGAAAGCCCACAAAGGAGGTTCGCTCGGCAGGTGTTTTTGTGCTGGAGGGATTATGTATGTCACTGCTGGCGCTGAAGCTTATCTCTGAATTTACTTCTGAGCTTATCAGTGTGTTGGCGCGATGATTTTTACCGGCTTCACAAAAGGCCGCGCTTCTTGCTTCGATAGTTTTTAGATCCGCATCGGTAATTTTATCCAGTGCCTCGATCAGTTCAGCGGCAGTCTGGTAGCGATCATCCACTTCCTTGGCCATGCAGTTATTGATGATCGGTTGAAAGATTTGTAATTCATCGGAGAGCTGGGGAATTGTTGCGGTGATATGTTTGATGCCGATGGCAACGGCAGAGTCAGCGTCATAAGGAACATAGCCACTGAGCATGTGAAAAAACACCACGCCCAAACTATAGATGTCGGAACGGTGATCGGCGCTGAGTCCCTTGTTTTGCTCAGGGCTCATATAATAAGGCGTGCCCAGTGCGCTGCCTGCTTTTGTTAGACCGTGGGTGGTCTGATAACTACGAGCGATGCCGAAGTCCATTAATAGCACACGGCCATCAGCCGTATGCTGCATGATGTTTTCCGGTTTGACATCGCGGTGGACGTAACCTTTTTTGGCGGCGAAATCGAGCGCACGGGCGACATCTTTGATAATACTAATTAATTCTTTTCTACTGAGATCCGCACAGGCCTGTTTGAGATCTCGGCCATCGATGTATTCCATTGATAGATAGTGATAGCCCTGATGCACACCAACGTCAAAAACGGTGACGATATTGGGGTGCATGAGTTGGCTAACGATACGGGCTTCGCGTAAAAAGCGCTCTGAAAAGTGTTTGCCCTGTGCCTGATTCGGATCGAGGATCTTTAGCGCCACCTCACGGTCAAGGCTTTCCTGAATAGCGAGGTAAACGGTCGCCATGCCACCACGACCCAGTACCTTTTTAATGCGGTAACCGGGAATCTTGATCAGCGAGGCAGTGTTATTTGCTGTGGCGTCGTGTCCGTTCACAGGGTGCTTTTATGGCCTTGAAAAGGTTTTGGATCAGAAGGTTCCGAAACAGGCTCATCCTTAAAGATCTATTTTAGGATGGAAGCTAGCGGTACGCAAAGAATTTTATCGCTGTGGATATAGCAGAATCGCAGCTATTTTACTCCGGTTATTCAGGTGGGTATTAGCCAGACTGGCGCGTGACATCCACATACAGTGTCAGGCGCTGGCCGGGTTGCAGGTATTTGTGTTTATTGATGCGGTTCCAGCGACAGAGCTGATCGATGCTAACCCGGAATTTTTGTGATATGCGCGCCAGTGAATCACCTCGGCGGACACGGTAGCCGATGCGTTTGGTGATCTTGCGGGAGGCGGGCGGCATGAAGTAGTCAGATACATCATTGTTTGAAACGGATTTTCCGGTGCGTGACCAGATCACCAGTTTTTGTCCCGGCATCAGCGGATCGCGTGGTGCCATGCCATTCCAGCTGGCCAGTTTGCGCACGCTGACCTTGTGGCGGCTGGCCAGATCCCAGAAGGTGTCGCCCGGCTGTACAATATGGGTTAGTTTGATGCCCTTGCGTGGGATATTCTGTTTGGAGCTTTTACGTTGATTGGCGCTTAGACGATAGCTTTTCAGGCTTTTGCTAGCGACCGGAATAGTCAGGCTGTGTCCGGCACGCAGGCGGCTGCCACGGATATGGTTAGCCTGTTTAATCGTCTGGATACTGGTGTGGTATTTCACTGAAATACTGCTCAGTGTTTCACCCGGACGTATCTTGTGGCGCACCCAGCTGATGTGCGCATCGTCCGGCAGTTTGGCCAGCCTTTCCTGGAAAAGCTCGGCTTTGTCCAGCGGCAGCAGCAGGTAGCTGCTGCCCTTGGGAGGGGTTGCCCAGCGGTTGAAGGCGGGATTGAGCTGATACAGGGTGTCCAGTTCGATTTCGGCCAGTTTAGCTGCCTTGGCCAGATCCAGTTGGCGATCAATTTTGATCCGCGCGAAGTAGGGGACGTTGGCGATCACTGGCAAGTCCAGTTTATAGGCGGCTGGATCCTGGATATATTTTTTCAGTGCCAGCAATTTTGGTACATAGGCACGGGTTTCGGCTGGCAGGCTCAGTGACCAGAAATCGGTAGGCTTGCCCTTGCGACGGTTTTTCCTGATCGCGCGATGCACCGTGCCCTCACCGGAGTTATAGGCGGCCAGCGCCAGTAGCCAGTCACCCTTGAACTGCTTTTGCAGGTTTTCCAGCAGGCGGGCGGCGGATTGAGTGGCGGCGTAAACATCCCGGCGACCGTCATACCACCAGTCCTGCTTCAGGCCGTAGCGCTTGCCGGTGGCCGGGATGAATTGCCAGATACCGGAGGCGCGGCCATGTGAATAGGCGAAGGGCTGGAAGGCGCTTTCGACGATGGGCAGCAGGGCGATTTCACTGGGAATGTTGTGGCTTTCCAGTGTTTCAACAATATAATAGAGATAGGGACGGGCGCGTTCGGCAACCCGTTGCATATAGGCGGGGTGACGGACATACCAGTCCAGCTGCTGCTGGATGCGTCGATGTTCGATATCTTCAATCACGAAGCTATCACGGATGCGCTGCCAGAGATCATCGGGTCGGGTATTGGCGAGGACGTTGCTACCCGCATCAAAAGCGGACCAGTAGGCCGGGAAGCTGGCATCGCCGTTAACCTGATAATGCGTGATCTCAGCCAGGGCGGGAACAGTCGCGGCAACCGTTTTCTGTTGGGCGGGTGATTCAGTCGCGGGCTTGACGACGGGAGTAGACTCGCTGGCCGGTGGTGGCATCACACTACAGGCACTGAGCAAGACGGTGCCTATTAGTGGGAAAAGGATGGATAATAATAAGGAATTTCGCATCAACTTGATTTCAGGTTACTCTTTTGCGAATACTAATGAAGCCAAAGCCAAAATACTGTGATATCAGTTGCTAATGAGGCCGAGGCTGATGATACAGCTGTAATTAAATCAATTGCTAAGGCAGAATACTGAAAGTAATTCAGTATATCAAACAGACTGCTATATTGTCGGGATATTCAACTGGAAACTTTAACCAGTATTTAAAAACTGTATGCAATTTCGCAAGAAAATTCCTTATTCAGAACGCCGAGCCAATCGCTGTAAATCAGCGCCAACTATCTGGCATGAACTATTCGACTGGTTTGATAGCCGTGTCGGTGTGCAATTGGTGAAAACGGAACAGACCGTGCTGGATGAAATCCTGCCGGATTTATTTGGTTATTATCTGGTAGCACTGGCGCACCCCCTACAAACGAATAAATTTGCGGCCAGCCGTGTCTCTCGGCGGATGGTGATGAATATTTGTGCGCAGGATTATTTACCGCCGCTTAACCCATCCGGTTTCCAGGGTGAAGTTCATAGGCTTCCCCTGCAAACCGATAGTGTCGATGTGCTGGTGTTGCCGCATATTCTTGAATATTCCCACCATCCTCATGAAGTGCTGCGGGAAACCGAGCGGGTACTGATAGCCGAAGGTCATGTGGTGATTCTGGGGTTTAATCCCTTTAGTTTGTGGATGCTCTGGAAACTGGCGTTGGGCTGGCGAAAAATGGCACCGTGGTGTGGTACGTTTCGCAGTGTTAACCGGATCAGGGACTGGTTGTCGCTGTTGGGTTTTGACGTGGTTAGCAGCCGTTATTATTTTTTTCGGCCACCGCTGCAACACAACAGTGTGCTACGCAAACTAAGTTTGATGGAAAAACTGGGGCAACGCCTGTGGCCGATTTTGGGTGGTGGCTATGCCCTTGTTGCCAAGAAGCGTGTGGTGACCCTGACCCCACTTCGTCAGCGTTGGTCTACGCGCAAGCGTATTGTCGCCACCGGGTTGGTAGAACCGATGAAACCACATCAGAAGGAAAATTATGAACAAGATCGTTGAAGCCTGGACCGATGGTGCCTGTCGAGGCAATCCCGGCCCCGGAGGCTGGGGCGCTTTGCTGCGTTACGATGGCAAAGAAAAAAGACTCTGTGGTGGTGAAAATGATACTACCAATAACCGTATGGAACTGATGGCCGCCATTATGACGCTGGAAAGTTTGACCCGATCCTGCCATGTGCTGCTTACTACCGATTCTACTTACGTGATGAAAGGCCTGACCGAATGGATGCCTAACTGGAAAAAACGCGGCTGGAAAACAGCGGCGAAAAAGCCGGTCAAAAATGTTGACCTATGGCAACGTCTGGATGCCGCCGCACAACGTCATGAGGTGGAATGGAAATGGGTGAAAGGCCATAGCGGTCACACTGAAAATGAAATTGCTGATGAGTTGGCAAATCAGGGGATTGATGAGATGAATGTGATGGGCTGATTAAGGGTGTAGCTTGGGCAGAGTACAACGAAGCCCAACAGATATTAACTGTTTAACAATATGCTATTGCTACAATAATAAATCTTCTTCAATCCGATGATAAACGCTGGCGGAATCAATCAACGAATTGGCGGTTAAAGCAGGCACGCCATAGACTTCAGCACTGACTGCATAGTCGCGTTTTATTTTTTCCAGTAGCAAGTCAAAGTCACCATCGCCTGATAATAAAATAACAGTGTTAACGTCTTTTGCTTTATCCATAACATCGATAGTAATGCCCACATCCCAGTCGCCTTTGGCGGAACCGTCGCTACGTTGAATATAGGGTTTGAGTTTTATCTTGAAGCCAATGTGTTTGAGCGCAT
>CAZIJT010000106.1:0-8897 GCA_964539595.1 uncultured Thiohalophilus sp.
TGTAGGTGCGGCTTCTACCCTGCGGGCACCATGAGCCGCACATATTCGCCTGAAGGCGAACCTACAACGAATACTCCGTTCGCTTGCGACGGGCTGATTTATTTGTTGGAGCCAAAACTGATCAGGGTCTGCCGCAGTTCAGTTTTCAGAATTTTATCAATTTTATCAGCCACCCGTTTTTTGGCGATAGCAGAATCCTGTGAGGACTCCTTAATATTCCAGCGCTTGCTGCCCTGAGCCTGTTGGCTTGATTTATGGCTTAGATTTATTTCCAACGTGCCGCGTTGCCAGTACCAGCCCTGCGCATCTTTGGTTTCTTTTAAATCAAGTTTCGCGTCGAGGATATAACCCACCTTGCCATCTTTGAGCGGGGTAAATCCTGCTGCCGAGAGTGACGCATTGAGCATCTCATCCAGCCCGCCTAGTGGATCGGCGCTAACCTTACTGCGCACTGTCATGCGTTGTAGCAGGGCGTCACGATCACTGGCGAGAGTGGCCAGCGTGTAAGGGCTATTCAGACCTCGGCCAGAATAGTCCGCGATTTTAAGTTGCTGGTTATAAACCTCGCGTTCAAGCTGTGCTTGCAGGGCTTTGTGCGCGAGGCCAATTTTGGGTAGTAAGTTATTGCTTTGTCGTGCCCGGCGGATAGCCTGTCCCGTTACATCGTCAAGCTGGCTTATTCTGTCACGTAGATTATTGCTGGCTTTCATCCTTTCCAGCACCGCGAGCACATGAAACTGTTTAGTTTTTTTGTCCTGCCAGATCTCGGCAATTTCAATCCCGGAAATAATTTGATCGGTACGGGTAGAAATATCGCGGCTGGCGCTGGCTTCGAGTTTCAATTTGGTTTTTCCACTTTCGGTCTGGCTGCTGGAACTAACGCTGTCCTGACTTTGTTCCTGTATTCTGACTTCAAATACCTTGGCCAGATCGGCACGCGCGCGATCCCGTGCGACAGCCTGATGACTATCTTCACCTTTGCCGCTCAGGTATTTTGTCGGCAGATACTTGGCGCTGTTACCGTTGATCCAGTCAGGCTGGCTGGAACCCGTACCGGCGCAGCCAGTCATAAGCATCAGGCTTATTAGCATAGAAGTAATAGTGATGTTTCGCATAGCTAGTGTCTCGCAGTTGTGCTGGCGGGTGCCCAGTGAAATGATAAATAATATTTACGACCTTTGACCAGGGTAATATCTTCGAGCGAACGCTGGAGTATGACATTATTATTGTAATCCAGTAACTCGATAGTGACAGAATAAGTTTCCGCCGGCGCGTGCAGACGGGCAGCTTGTATTTCGGCTGGCAAGGTTAGCCAGCTGCGCGTGTCTGCCCGTTCTGTGAGAACCCCGGCAATATTGACAATCAGTCCCGCCCAGCCATTTTGTTTATTGGCTTCGTCTGTCATTTTATGCTTGGCCATCATGCGTGCAAGTGCGCGTGCGGTGATTGCCGCCATTTGTGACTCCAATGTTTTTATTCCGAGGCTGCTTATATCTTCAACTTTTTCACTCACAACCATGTGCTCCTGATCATTTTTCAGCCGCAGGCGGGCGCTGGCGACAAGCAGGTTGCGTTTTTCATAACGGGGCAGCGATACGCGAACCATGTGTCCAGATGAAGGTTCAAGAATACTGACGCTTGATTCGCGCTTTATGGGTGCCAGTCCATTGTTAAAAATAAAAACAAGTTCAGCATCATCGGGGTTATCGTTTCTGATGTCGGCTAGCTGTAGATTGAACTCGGCTTCGAATTTGCGCCGTTCATCATCAAGCCCTATTTTGTCGGCCATTAAAATCAGCGCGTGTTTAAGTTGTTGTGGAACAGCAATCATATAGAGTGTGGCATGTGCCTGATAGGCTTCATAGGCCTTGCGATAGGCAATCATGGCGTCACTCCATTCGCCCAGATCTTCATAGATAATACCGCTAATATAACGGGCAAAGGGATCGACACTCAACGGACTGTCTGGATCATCCTGCATCAGTGTGCGTAGGCGAACATCGGCTTGCAGGATTTCCACTCGCGCGCTATCGAGATCATTTAGCTCAAGATAGTTCAGCGCGGAATAGATATGCAGCATGACTTGCTCAACCGGTGTGCCTATATAAGTGCTGGTAGCATCATTGATAATAAATGACGAACCCACTTCAGTCAGACTAGTGGCTGAATATCTATCGATGATGGCTTTGGATTTTTCGATTTCTGCATTGCTTTCTTCAAACTTGTCGAGCATACGCAGAAGCAGCGCTTTGTTACTGGCATAGAGAAACAGATCTTTGTCACGATGAGATTGTTTGTTGAGTGCGTGTAACGCACCCGCAGGATCATTGTTAAGTAGTTTATGTTCAATGTCCTGAAAAGACTGACTGTAGCTGGCACAGCCAGAAACAATCGACAACACAGCGGCCATAGCAATAGCGGATATGCTGTGTTGTCGTCCCCTGATAAACACGTTTAGTATGACTAGATGCTAATTAATAACGCATTTTACTATTTTTAATCAATTTCTTGATTTTCTTTTGCCCCAGCCAGACCTTGCGATTATCGGCCAGACTGATCAGCGTGAGGTCAACCTGGTAGTAGCGGAGCTGGGTACTGTCTTCCATGTCGATGATAGTATTGATGCTGCCTTTGAGCATAAAGTCAGCGCCCATTTCCTGACCCATCGCATTACGGGTTGAATCGCTGGCATTGATATCCTGATCTTTGCGTTCGTCACGGATTTCTTTACGCTCAGTGCTGGAGGCGACAAAATTAACCTGACCGGAGTTGATCATGGCACGTTCAATGTCAGCGATAAATGTTCTGACATTGATATGCTCGTGGCTGAGGTTACGGACTTCACCGACTATCACCGCGGGCAGACTATTGTGCTTGCGGCTGTAGTTCCTGATCCAGGGGCGATCCAGCATGTCGGTTATCATCTCGTCAGAGACCATACGTGAGTCGGTGTCGTTCCATGCGCCACTCAGATCAATGGATTCGTTGACGTCAACACGTTTGACTTTTGTCCCGCAGCCGCTGATCAGCAGGCCGATAAAAATAGTGAGGATTGCAAGATTGAATTTTCTAATAAGCATGTAGTTATCTCCGTGTGAACGTGTTTATTTTTTTGAAACATTGTCAAAGGTGTTGTCGGCATGTTTATCGATATAAAGCCGTAGATCCTTGTTCATATTCTGGACGGTTTCGAGAACCGTTTTTACGTATTTCATGTCCAGTTCAGCAATGGAATAAATGCTGCCGGTTTTTTTATCTTTCCAGCGACCAATAATTTTGGCACCGGAGAGGTTCATTTTGGTCAGGTTGCTGATTTCTCTGGAGACAGATTGCTGACTCACTGCATCCTTGCCGCTTCCCGAAGCCGCGGTGTAGTCTTTGCTGGCAACATCGAGCCAGGAGCTAAGGATACGCGCAACTTCTGCGCGGGCACGGTTGTCGGCTGTGGATTTTTGCAGCGAAGCATCGCCCATGACCGGTGCTTCTCCGACACCGTGAAATAGCCTGCCTTCGTTATTGTTCAGGTATTGGGTGCCCTCATTGACCCAGTCGGGGGCATGCCCCATATCCAGATCACTTTCTACCGTGGTTTTGCTGCTGGAACAGGCAAAAATTAGCAGGCTGACGCTCAACAGCATCAGGGTATTGGATACTTGGGTTGAATATTTCCATATGCGCATAGGGTAACTCCTGATAGCGATTTGAGAGAAATTTTGAAAAATCTATTTAAGCACATCTATGCGCGGAGATCTGTCAAAATTATTCTGAAATTGCTATTGTTTCACTGCTAATATAATAGTGTGATCTCATTGTGGGGATGTTGGCCGGATTATCATGTGAAAAGTTTTTTCGTTAGTATAGTTAAATCCCTGTATCTAAGTCTGAAGGATTTGTATCCTATTATTCTGGTGATCAGTTTTTTCCAGATTGCTATCCTGCAACAGCCTATTCCCGATCTTTTCCAACTTTTAAGCGGCACGCTGCTGGTGGTTATTGGCCTGAGCCTGTTTGTGCAGGGCTTGCAGATGGGGTTATTTCCCATCGGTGAGTCCATGGCCTATGCCTTCGCCCGCAAGGGTAGCCTGTTCTGGTTATTAGCCTTTTCTTTCGCCCTGGGTTTTGGTACCACCATTGCTGAGCCTGCCCTGATTGCGGTGGCGGATGAAGCTGCCGATGTTGCGGCAGAGGCGGGGGCGTTGGTGGATACGCTGGAAGCCAGGGAAAATTATGCTGACGGACTGCGCTTTACTGTTGCCTTTGCCGTGGGGCTGGCTTTAATTATCGGGGTGCTGCGAATTTTGCGGGGCTGGCCGATTCAGTACTTAATTGTCGGTGGCTATATTGGGGTGGTCATTATGACCGCATTTGCGCCGCAAGACATTATCGGCATTGCCTATGATTCTGGCGGGGTTACCACCTCAACCATGACCGTGCCGCTGGTGACTGCGCTGGGCGTGGGACTGGCCTCCAGTATTAAGGGTCGAAATCCGATGGTGGACGGCTTTGGTCTGATTGCTTTTGCTTCCTTAACGCCTATGATCTTTGTGATGCTCTACGGGATGCTGCGGTGAACGCGTTTTTTCTACAATTACTTTCGGTGACCCTGGATACGGTGTTTGACGTATTACCTATCGTGGTAATTATATTCGGTTTTCAGTTTCTGGTTATTCGCCAGCCTGTCCCGCATCTGAAACAGGTGTTGCTGGGTTTTCTTTATGTGCTGCTGGGCTTGTCTTTTTTTCTGCTGGGGCTGGAACAGGCGTTATTTCCGATTGGCGAGTTAATGGCAACACAGCTGACCGATCCGGTTTTTATTTATGGCAGTCTGGACAATGTACCTGAATTTTTTCACTGGTCGGATTACAAATGGGTTTATATTTTTGCCGCCAGTATTGGCTTTTCCACGACGATTGCTGAGCCATCGCTGCTGGCAGTCGCGATGAAAGCGCAGGAAGTCTCGGGGGGAAGCATTAGTGTCTGGGGCTTGCGAGTCGCTGTTGCTATCGGTGTGGCGTTTGGTATTGCCCTGGGAACCTATCGCATTGTCAGCGGCACGCCGCTGCATTATTACATTATTTCGGGATATGTCATCGTCATGGTGCAGACTTTTTTTGCGCCAAAGATGATTATTGCGCTGGCCTATGATTCGGGGGGGGTAACCACCTCAACAGTCACGGTGCCACTGGTAACCGCACTGGGTCTAGGTCTGGCGAGTACGGTGCCGGGGCGAAGTGCGTTGCTGGATGGATTTGGCCTGATCGCATTTGCCAGCCTGTTCCCGATTATCTCAGTAATGGCTTACGCACAACTCAGCCACTGGCGGAGCTTACGAAATACAAAGGAAAATTAAGGAGACTGTCATGCATTTCAAATTAATTATTGCCCTGATAGAAGATGATAAAACTGATGCGGTGATGGAAGCCGCACGCAATGCGGGTGCCACCGGAATGACCGTGATCAATCATGCGCGCGGGGAAGGCCTGAAACAGAGCAAGACCTTTTTTGGTCTGACCCTGGAAACCCAGCGTGATATGTTGTTGATGCTGGTGGAAGAACACCTTAGTCGTTCTATTCTGGAAAAAATTTCCGCAGTGGGTGAATTTGAGAGCAAGCCAGGCTCGGGAATCGCTTTTCAGATTGATGTCGAAGATGCGGTTGGCATCAAGCAACAGATTGCCAGTTTAAGTGAAGTGGTGGAGGAAGAAATATGAATCATAAAAAAGTGGTGCGCGTCGGTGACGTGATGAAAACACGTATTGATATGGTGGATGGCATGACCTCGGTCAGCGAGGCTCTTGGCATGATGAAGCACATCGAGACCAAGTCGCTGATCGTGGACAAGCGACATGAGAATGATGAGTACGGTATTGTGCTGATTTCAGATATTGCCAAGCAGGTGCTGGCTCGGGATCGTTCGCCAGACAGGGTGAATGTTTATGAGGTGATGGCCAAGCCGGTAATTTGTGTTGATCCTGATATGGATATTCGCTATTGCGCACGCATGTTTGAACGCTTTGGCCTGTCGCGTGCGCCGGTGATTGAAAACCGTAAAGTGGTGGGCATTGTGAGCTATACCGATATGGTGCTGCGCGGACTGGTGGTCAACAAAGATTACCATCCAGAATAAAAAGAGCCGGTATAATAAGCATTGAAATCCATGAATATTGATATTCAGAGTGGACTGCTGGATCTGGCGCGGCAGCGGCCTTCACCGAACTGTGATGCGCGGCCATCGGGGACGGAGATTGATCTGCTGGTTATTCACAATATCAGTCTGCCGCCGGGCTGTTTCGGTGGTAATGCGATTGACTGTTTTTTTAGCAACACGCTGGATAGTGATGCGGATCCATATTTTGCCGAGATTAGTGAGATGCGGGTATCTGCGCATTTACTAATTCGACGCGATGCTGAGATAGTCCAGTATGTGCCCTTTAACCAACGTGCCTGGCATGCCGGGGTCTCCTGTTTCCAAGGACGGGAAATGTGCAATGATTACTCCATTGGGATTGAATTAGAAGGCACAGATGAACGGCCTTATGAAGAGGTTCAATATCAGATTTTAGGCAGCTTGATTAAGCAGCTTACGAAAACCTATCCAGCTATTAGTGAAGATAGAATTGTTGGCCATGCTGATATTGCACCGGGTCGTAAAACTGATCCTGGCCCGGCCTTTGACTGGTCAAAAATTCGAGCTTGATATTGTGAAATAAAAATCGGAAACTACGAATATGAATCTCATTAGCATTCTTATCGCCCTTGCCGTGGAAACGCTGTACAAACCAGTCAGTGACTATCGACGTTATGACTGGTTGCTGGATGGCAATACGAAAATCTATCAGAAATTAGCAACCCAGTCCTGGTGCGATGGCCCGGTCGGGGTCATTCTTATGGTGGGCATACCCTGTTTCAGTGTCTGGTTGATTGCCGCGATGTTGGCGGGGGTGGCCGGTCTGTTCAGTTTTCTTTTCGGATTGCTGGTACTTGTTTACTGTATTGGACCCAAAGATTTACTGGATGATGTAAAAAAATTCATCGAGGCTTTACGTGCAAATGAGATCGAAACCGCACGCAGTCACGCAGCTGAAATCCTTGGCCACGAGGTAGAAGGGGATGCGGTTTCCCTGGCTCAACAGGTGAAGGAAGGTATTCCTGTGACTGCTAACTCGCGGGTGCTGGGGATTTTGTTCTGGTTCATGATCATGGGACCGGTGGGCGCGGTGCTGTTTCGTTTTAGCTGTCTACTCTATCATCAAGGTGGCTGGGGCAGTGGTTTCTCCCGTGTACTTGAACGCCTGCATGAAATTATGATCTGGCCTTCGGCGCGTTTGAGCGTAGCCGGTTTTGCCTTGACCGGTAGCTTTGTGGACACGGTGAGTAACTGGCAATCGACATCAGATTTCTGGGGAAGCAGTGATGAACTCTTACGGGTAAGTGGCACGGGTGCGGTTCAACATGAGCTGGATGAGCCACCAGAAGAGGGGCAGCCTGATATCGACGGTGTACAGAATGTACTGGCGCTGATGAAACGCACCCTGATTGTCTGGTTGGTGATTCTCGCGCTGTTGACGTTGACTGGCCGGGTGTTGTAAACGGGTTGTAGGTGCGGCTTCAGCCGCACATGTTCGCCTGAAGGCGAACCGACATCCGTAGATATTCTTTCGCAGATATTTTTTTAAGATCCATCTTAATTTCTATCATGAACAAAGTCCCCATTACTACGATTGATCTTATCCGCCATGGCGAGCCGGTGGGGGGTAAGCGCTATCGCGGCCATATCGATGATCCCTTAAGTGAAAAAGGCTGGGCGCAAATGCGTTCGGCAGTGGCCGATCACCATCCCTGGGATGCTATCGTCTGTTCTTCTTTGAGTCGTTGCCGCGCGTTTGCCGAGGAACTGGCAACGCGCCATGATCTGCCGATCAACACGGATGCGCGTTTTATGGAAATTGGTTTTGGTGACTGGGAAGGGCGCACGGCGGCTGAACTACTGGACGAGGATCCGCAGGCCTTGTATCGCTTCTGGTCTGATCCGCTTCACAATACGCCACCGAATGCAGAAACACTGATTGATTTTGAAACCCGGGTAGTGAACGGCTGGAACGAGTTACTAAAAAACAATCATGGCCAGCATGTTTTGCTAGTGGGGCATGCCGGGATGATAAGGATGATTCTTCGTCACGTACTGGACATGCCACTGGATCGCATGTTTCGTTTACAGGTTGCGCTAGCGGGAGTTAGCCGCATTGAAGTAGAAGGTGAAGGCACAACAGCATTACCCCGCTTAGTTTTTCACGGTGGGCAACTGTAAGACTTATCACTGAATCTATAGTGTAAAAAATTATGATATTCTAATATTATTAAAAGATTAACCACATATATAATTAGTGGTTTTTGTTTCTTCTTTTTGCTATAAATAACTTATTACCTGCAGACATCTATGTGGGGCAAATAATAATTGATGTCGCGGTTTTTGATAAATTTATTTACAAATGTAAGGAGGAGAATCAAATGTCACATAAAATAGCGAATGCCTGTGTCTTCTGTGGCGCTGCCGCCATTTCACTGATTACCGCTGCGGTGATTGCCATTATGATCTGGACTCAATTAATATAAAAGAATCATACTCTACGAGTAACCACCTGTTAGAAGGTGGTTTTTTTTGTCTGCTATTTTTGTAGCATAGCGATACCGTTAGCAAATAAAGTCCGCTGATTTTTTTATGCACCATTTTCTGGATCAGTTATTCAAATATTCTGAACACTACAGCTTCTCAGGGACGCTCAGATTTATTCCGTTCGTCCTGAGCTTGTCGAAAGATGTATTTTCTACGACACTGTTTTTATTACATTCGATATTTATGGTTCGACAAGCTCACCACGAACGGCGGAATAACTTAG
>CAZIJT010000107.1:0-8857 GCA_964539595.1 uncultured Thiohalophilus sp.
TTCTCGAAAAACGGAATTGTCAGTGTCGACAATTTCCATTCTCAGATCAGAGAGGTAGGAAACTAGTGTTTGTTCCAGGGTTTCCGCTTGTTCTGGAGTAAGATTCAGTGTTTTCATGATTTATATACCTCTATTAAATATTTTGTAGCTACAATAAAAATGGAACAAGTAATAAGGCCATCAAACTAAGAACCTTGCGCATGGGGTTAATAGCCGGACCGGCCGTGTCCTTGCATGGATCTCCAACGGTATCGCCGGTGATGGCGGCCTGGTGTGCAAGCGAGCCTTTGCCACCCAGATTCCCACTTTCAATGTATTTCTTGGCATTATCCCAAGCTGCGCCACCTGTGCAGAGAAAGAAAGCTAAAATCATTCCAGAACTCACGGAGCCGATAAGTATCCCGCCGATCATCAGTGCGGCACAGCCCTTAGGGGCTAACGGCACCAAAACAAATGTCACTGCCAAGGGTACTAGAACAGGCAGTAAACCGGGTACAATCATATCTCTAATGGACGCGCGAACGAGCATACTGACTGCTTTAGAATAGTCTGGTTTGCGCTGACCCGTGAGGATCTCCGGATGTTCCTGAAATTGGCGACGCACCTCAGCAACAAGACGTGAAGCACTATTACCTACTGCATCAAAGGTAAGGCCGCTGAATACGAAAGGCAACAGCGAGCCGACGAATAACCCGGCCAATATATACGGGTCATCGAGGGTGAAGTGCAGAGTGCTCATTTTCGCCCCAAATTCCAGTTTAAAGGCGACAAACAGGACTAATGCCGCCATTCCAGCCGAGCCAATGGCAAAAATCTTGGTGATTGCCTTGGTGGTGTTGCCAACGGCATCCAGTTTATCAGTGACATCCCTGACTTCATTCTCAAGACCAGCCATCTCGACTATCCCCCCCGCATTGTCAGTCACAGGTCCGAATGCATCGATAGAAATAACCACAGGCATCAGTGCCAATAAAGCCACGGCAGCAATTGCAATACCATAGACGCCGCTCAGCATGTAGGAAGTAATAATGCCGACAGCAATAACGAGTGTAGGGACAACTGTGGATTTCATACCAACGGCCAGGCCGGTAATAATGTTAGTGGCATGACCAGATTGCGAGGCCTGAGCGATACGGAGCGCAGGCGGATAGTTTGTACTGGTGTAATAACTGGTCGTAGCCACCATGCACAAGCCGACGGCTAACCCTACCAGAGAGGTATAAAATAGAGCTATCCCATTATAAGAAGCACTGTCAGGAATTAGATAGACGCTGACCAGGAAGAAGCCGCCAGCTGACGCGATTACACTCAGAATCACCACTGTGGTTAATGCCGCCAGTGGCCGAGTACCTCCAGCCCAATTCATCACCTGAGTACCCAGCAAACTAGCAAACATTGCCACAGCGCCAAGCGCTATTGGATATTGCTGTGCAAACAGGTCGCCCGGATGCGACCAGGCAGCTACCAACATAGCGGCTATCAAGGTAACCACATAACTCTCGAATACATCTGCGGCCATCCCGGCACAGTCGCCTACGTTATCGCCGACATTGTCAGCAATCACCGCTGGATTACGGGGGTCGTCCTCAGGAATACCCAGATCCAGCTTGCCAGCAAGATCAGCACCTACATCGGCAGCCTTGGTAAAAATACCACCGCCCAGGCGTGCAAAAATACTGATCAAAGATGCTCCGAAACCAAGTCCAAGCATGGGGCGAAGATCCATCCCTCCCCCATCCTTCAAAGTCCATATTAACAGATAAAAACCACACAAAGACACTAGCGCCAGGCTACCAACTAGAAATCCGGATACTGAGCCAGCTCGATAAGCAAGCTTCAAGGCTGGCGCTAGCCCCCGCTGTGCTGCAGCCGCGGTACGCACATTAGCACGCACGGAGATATTCATTCCTATGACACCAGAAAGACCAGAGCATAGCCCACCAATAAGAAAGCCCAGAGCAGTAAGCCATCCGAAATGAGGCGTAAACCAGAGAATAATAAAAATTATCGCAGCAACCAAACTGATAATGCTATATTGGACTTTCATAAAGGTGACAGCTCCTTCAAAAATCGCCAGATAGGGGGGCTGTAATTGTGGAGCGCCCATAGGCTGACGCACCACCCACCAGGCACAGCCAAGAGAATACAGAGTTCCTAGCAAGGCTGCGATGAGTCCTAAAGCGATAAATGTTGTCATTACTTTTCCTTATCGAATTAGTTATTTTCCATTGATGCTTCATATGAGCCAAGCATAGCCAGATGATTTAACTTTGCCCGTTTCAGTAATGCCTGTTGTGCCGCCAAGCTGTTCATGCTCTTACCTTGCCACGCTTGTAAGGCAGTTTGCTGCAGAGCGCGACCATAGGAAATGCTCAAAAGCCAGGGAGTATTGCTGGCTTGTTGATTAATAGCATTCAGGTTAATGGTAGCTTCTTCCGGCTCTTGTCCACCCGAGAGAAAGTTGATACTAGGTACGGCGGCTGGTACTGTGCGACGTAATATTTTTAGGGTAGCACAGGCTACTTCTTCGGGTTCAGCGCGACGATTTTCCTTGCCTGGCAACACCATATTGGGTTTTAAAATCATCAACTCCAGAGCTACGTTATGGCGGTGCAGGGCATTAAATACGGCATGCTGTACTGCTTCAGTGACGGCGGCATGACGATCAATGTCATGCCCACCGTCCATCAGCACTTCAGGTTCTACAATCGGCACCAGGCCTTGTTCCTGACATACGGCAGCATAGCGAGCCAACATTTCGGCATTGACTTCAATACCGTGTTGAGTAGGTGCATGCTTATCGATGCTATAGACTTCCCGCCACTTGGCAAATCTTGCACCTTGCTGTTTGTAAACTCTCAAACGATCTGCCAGGCCGTCAAGTCCTTGGGTAATCAAGTCACCCGGTGACAGTGCCAGCGAAATTTTGCCCTTGTCGACCTTGATACCGGGTACAATTTTCTGTGTCCAGGCAACTTCTGGTATGGATTGATTTCCTCCCGTTTTTTGTTCCAATGTTTCTTCGAATAAAATGATACCACTGATGTAGTCGCCCAACCCAGGCGTTGTCACTAATAAACTGCGCCAGGCTTGGCGGTTTTTTTCAGTCGACTCAACATTGATAGCTTTGAAACGTTTGGCTATGGTCGGTGAGCTTTCGTCGGCAGCAAGAACACCGCGACCTTTCTGTACCATATCATTAATAGTAGACTCAAGTTCAGTTTGATATTGCATGGCATTTCTCCTCTCTATATCAGCATGTCACTATTGACTGCCCAAATAAATCTTTTCCAGCGTTACACTATCAAATATTAGCAAAAAACGTACCAGTTATTTAACCGCTAAATTTCAGGGCATTTTTTTAGTATACTTCGCGCGTTCACGAATGCGGAATTTATAGCGAGTTGATTTTTGTTGATAGCAAGGCGCTGAAACAGGCGCATAGCAAGCTACGCAACTGTTTTAGCAACGCAGTCTATCGACAAAAATCGACCGATAGAAATCCGCATCCGTGACCGTGTGAAGTATATATATAATTTTACGGCCAATTTAGCCTATATTTATTGGTTTATCCGGCCATAATGGCCGTTACTTTCTACAATTGATCAATCTTCAACAACAAAACTATTTTTATGACAATTAACTGCATATAATTTCTTAATAGCCCACGGTGCAACAAAATTAGTCGCCAGCACAACAACCGTAATAATCGAAAAAATAGAGTCATTAATAACACCAAGAATTTTTCCAATACTGATAAAAATAAGCACCGCCTCGCCTCGCGGAATCATGCCCAGGCCGATGGCATAGCGATTAATATTTTGTTTGGTCACAAAACCTGCAATTGCCTTCCCGGATATGGCCGCAATTAATAGCACTATTGTCAACCAGATAACTTCTGAATTGGCAAAGTATTTTAGATTAACCTGCATACCGACAAAAACGAAAAAAACCGGTGCAAATATTTTTTCAAGCTGTACGATAAGATCTTTAATGAGGTTAGTTTTATCCTGCATATTATTTAGGATCATTCCCGACATAAAAGCACCGCTTATTATGCCTATGTCAAAAAAATCTGCTAGCCAGCTCACCAGTACCACCATCATAATAGGAACGAGTACTCGGGTATGAGATTGATCAAAGCCATAAACGCTGGGAATATGTTTAACCAATTGTTTTCCAGCGATGATAATGCCCACAAAAATAAAGGCTGAATAAAAAAATAAAGTGACTGTTTCATATATGCTAAGTGTTTCTCCCAGCACGATATTGGTAATATAAGACAAAAAAAACATACCGAAAATATCATCAAGAAAAGCGGCATGGATAACCAGTTTTGCTTCTCGGCTTTGCCGCCTGTTTAAAGCCGAAAACATCCCGGTCGTTATGGCTGCGCTCGTTGTACAAAGTGTGGCGGCAATAAAAATATGTGCCGAAGCTGCGGCTTCCGGCAACAGCCAGAGACTGACAGCAAGCCCCAGAAAAAAAGAAACAAGGGTGCCTGTCACTGATACCAGAAATGCCAGAGGTTCTGCCGCTTCAATAATTTCTTCAACTTTTGCTTCCAGTCCCAGTTTAAATAATAATAAAAACACGCCAAAATTGGAAAACATCCATAAAGCAATGCCTAACAGGACAAGTGCTGGCGATTTGTTAGAGGTAAATACTTCAGACAACCTTTTAACAAATTCTTTGGTTTCAGAAATGTCAGAAGAATGTAAATGAGTAACTGTATCCGTTACAGACAAATTTGAAGTCCATATAGATTTAAATATTTCACCGGCATCACCCAAATGCATCACCATAAAAAATACTGGCGACCAGTCGAGCCAATACAATATATTACCGGCAATAACACCAATAAGAAGCTCACCCAGCACATTCGGCAAGCGATAATGTCTGGATAGAATATGTCCAACCAGAGCCAGGCTAATAATCAAACCAAATTCTAGAAGAATAAAGGAAAAGGGATCTATTGCCGAATATTGTTTGATCATATCCGCCGATAATTCGGCCGCTTCAGCGGGTGATGCAGTCAGTGCTATCAATAACGTAATGAGTAGCGTAACGGGTAAATGACGTTGTTTTTTTAAGCTTGAAAACATAATCTGGCCCTTTCGTTGATGAGTTTAAAATTGCACAAGTAATTTATCAGGATGCTGTAAATAACCCTGCAATGTCGTCAGGAACCGAGCCGAATCGGCTCCGGATACCACTCGGTGATCACAACTCAAGGTAAACAGACATTGCCCGCAACATTCTGCGCCAATCGCCAGAATGGCCGCTGCACCGAGTGGAACGAGGGCATCAAAGCTATGTACCACTGGGAATAATCCCAGATTTGATAGATAAAAGCTTGCACCTTCATAATCCTCCTGCACCAGTCGCTGCCGGTTTATTTTATCTTTCAGGATACGCCAATCTTCAGCCAATTCATCCACTGGCCGTTCCGCAGCATCACGCAGTACCGGAGTCAACAAGCCGCCCGCTACGTCCACGGCAATTCCGACATCCACACGTTCTCGATGCGCCATACCTTCCGGTGTATAAACGGCATTGAATTGCGGATTGGCTTTAATGGTCAAGGCACAGACATAGGCCAACAGTAGCGTGAGGGAAAGCTTATGCTGTTTTGCTGTTTTTTTGAGGGAGTAAAGGCTCAATGTGGCTGTTGTTCTGAAGGTAGGTGTCGACAATGTCGCAATCATGTTTCGTATCACTGCTTTCTGCATGAGCGTGAGTGGCTCTAAGCGATAAGGTGGCCCCGCATCCAGGTTCAGCGTAGGCGATTGATGAGCGACAGCCAGAACCTCCTCGGCTTGAATATGTCCATCCTTGCCGGGAGTCACCGCTGCAAGATCGATCCCGAGTTTCATGGCCAGCGCTCGCGCATGAGGAGAAGCAATGCGTTTACCGGAAACTGGCAAGGTAATGTTGGGCGTTGAACTGTTTGTGTGAACGGGTCTATAGTGGCTGGGCACCACAGCTTGCGCAGAAGCTTTCGAAGTATCAGCAGGTTTTGAAACGGTTTCCTGTTGATTGGCAGAAGATACTGTCTCTTGAGTTTGCCCGGCCGTCATTGCAGGGGGCGTTTTTGCCGGCTCAGTAACACTGCCTTTTTCCTGTTCATCAACAATATAGCCAATCACCTGTCCAATCGGAATATCAGTATTGGCTGGAGCCAGCGGTTCTGCCAGATAACCTTCATGAAAAGCCTCTACCTCCATGATCGCTTTGTCTGATTCCATTTCGGCAATAACATCGCCTTTATTTATCTTGTCACCAACCTGTTTGAGCCAGCGAGCCAGTCTGCCGGAAGACATAGTATCGGATAATACGGGTAAGGTAATTTCATATTTCATAATTTATTCCTTGCAGCAATTCAGGTGGGCAGTCTAAAACTTTGCGCTGCCGCCACAATGTCATTAATTTGCGGAATACTGGCGACTTCCAGCTGCTGATTAAAGGGGGTTGGCATGTCAAGACCTGCCACGCGAATAGGTGGCTCATCCAGTGCGTAAAAACAGCGCTCAGTTAAATGAGCGACAATTTCGGCTCCGGCTCCTGCAAAGCCACAGTCCTCCTCAACAACCAGCAGGCGGTTGGTGCGTTCCAATGATTGCACGCAGGTATCCCAATCGATTGGGCTCAGACTGCGTAAGTCAATGACCTCGGCATCAATACCCTGTTTTGCCAGTTCTTCCGCCGCCTGTAAACACAGCAGCACATGCCGTGAATAGCTAATGAGAGTAAGATGTTTCCCTTTTCGCCTGATTAACGCGCGGTGCATTGGTAAACGTTCCATATTGGAGTCAATCAGCCCTTTAGTAAAATAGAGCAGTTCGTGTTCCAGCAAAATAATAGGGTCATTACTGCTTATCGCCTGACTCAATTGCCAATAAGCATCTTGCGGTGTAACGGGTACGGCAATCCGTAAGCCCGGTACGTTCATCAGAGTATGTTCCAGCCGCTGAGAATGCTGAGCGCCCAGTTGTTTGGCTACGCCACCCGGCATACGGACGACCAGCGGCATAGCATACTGACCGCCGGACATAAAAGGAATTTTGGCGGCCATATTAATAATCGCATCCAACGCCAGCAGAGCAAAATTAACCGTCATAATTTCAACAACGGGGCGCATCCCCACCATTGCCGCACCGACACCCAGGCCGGTAAAACTGTTTTCTGAAATCGGTGTGTCACGAACCCGGGCTTCACCGTATTTGGAATAAAGTCCTTCAGTCACACGATAGGTTCCGCCGAATAAACCAACGTCTTCGCCTAGCGTAAAAACGGATGAATCTTCCGACATCTCTATATCCAGCGCGCGATTCAAAGCCTGCCAGTACAATAATTCTTCGTGCATCATCTTTGCTCCTAAATCAGGGTTTCGCCACGTTGATTAAACTGTAAACAAGCCTGGCAATCTTCCATGGATGGCTGAGGGCTTTGCAAGGCAAATGCAACCGCCGCATCAATTTCCGTTTCGACATCTTTTTTGATTAATTCGAGATCATGTTCAGCCAGGTGTCCCTTCTGTTGCGCTTGTTCTGATAACAGCTCAATGCAGTCCGGACCAGCCGTGGCAATTTGTTCGGCCGTCGGATATTGGGATTCTACTTCACGTATAGCAATAGAAACAGGATCCTGGCTGGCAAAGGAATGGACTTCCACAGCTGGCCGATAGGTACCCGGGTCAGCCATGGAGTGACCGCGAAAACGGTAGGTTTCCAACTCCAGCAGACAAGGACCGCCACCGCTGCGAATCTGCTTCAACAGACGTTGTGTCGTTGCATGAACATTCAGTACATCCATGCCATTTATTTTTTCAGCGGGGATATTGTAGGCGGCAGCGCGTTTGTACACTTCAGTCACCGCAGAGTGACGATGAATTTCGGTACCAATTTGGTAATGATTATTTTCGCATACAAAGAGTACTGGCAAACGCCATAAAGCCGCCATATTGAGTGATTCGTGAAAGGTTCCCTGATTCACCGCGCCATCGCCAAAAAAACAGATCACAGCTTCGGGAAGATTACGCAATGCTATGGCGTACCCGACACCTATCGCGATCGGATACGTTTCACCGACAATGGCATACCCCCCCATAAAGCGGCGCTCTGCATCAAATAGATGCATGGAACCTCCCATGCCTTTACAGATGCCATCACTACGGCCGAATAATTCCGCCATTATGAGTTTAGAAGGGGTTCCCCGAACCAGCGCATGAACATGTTCGCGGTAGGTGGTCACAATATAATCGGAAGGTTCGGCGGCGTGAATAACGCCCACTGCCACCGCTTCTTCTCCAGGATAAAGATGCAAAAAACCGGCAAAACTGCCCTTGCTGTATTCTTCTGCCGCCCGCTCTTCAAAAGCACGGGCGCGCAGCATATCACGCAGCATGTTATGGCTCTGTTCACGTTCCATCAGAATTCTCTTGCTGTTCGGGTAAAAATTCATCCAATGCTTCTAAAAGTGAATTCATATACATGTAGGCGGGGCCACCATGCATGATAACAGCCATAAACCCGGCTTCGACAATTTCGTCCCGACTGGCTCCACGGTTAACTGCGCTTTTAACATGAGCGGCAATGCAGCGATCACACTGCGCGGCAACAGCCAGAGCCACGTTAATCAATTCCTTTTGATGTTGACTGATTGCAACGCCGGCATCGGTTTTATGCAGAAAATTTAAAAAGGATTTGGTCTCGCTCGGATATTGCTCCAGCAACCGTTTTCTTGTTGTGCCTGCCTGATCAAGTAACTCGCTCATTCTACCCATCTTGTTTTCCTCAATTATTTATTGCTTTACCCAGGCAACAGCATCCTGAAATTCTGTAGTTTCATAGGTCGT
>CAZIJT010000108.1:0-1705 GCA_964539595.1 uncultured Thiohalophilus sp.
TTTAATAAATCGGCCACTCTAGCATAGCTCTCGCCTGCCCGGCATCGTTTTTATACAGTTGAGGATAGTGACCCTGTTGTGCGCAGGAAGTTCTGAAAATCGATGCTCTTACCGGGCTGATCGGCTAAACTAACCGGCTCATGTCTGTTCACTACGATTTACATTCCCACTCGACCGCCTCAGATGGCAGTTTGAGTCCAACCGAGCTTGTGCGTCTGGCAAAATCACGCAATATCGACGTGCTTGCGCTGACTGATCACGACACCATTGACGGCGTTGCCGAGGCGCGGCTTGAAGCGGCTGAGCTGGGTTTGCAGCTGCTGGCTGGAGCTGAGATTTCTGTGAGTCAGGGAAGCCAGACCATTCATATTGTGGGTCTCAATCTTGATATAAAAAACCCTGTATTACTCAAAGGCTTGCAAAGGCTACGTGAATTTCGCCAGTGGCGCTCAGAAGAAATTGCTCGGCGGCTGGCGAAAAAACGGATCGAAGGGGCGCTGCAAGGCGCGCAGGCCTATGCCAAAGGCAACATTATTGGCCGTGTGCATTTCGCTCGTTTTCTGATTGAACAGGGGCATGCGAAAGATATGCGCCAGGTTTTCAAACGTTATCTGGTGCAGGGCAAGCCTGGCTATGTGCCGGGTGACTGGGCTTCGCTGGAGGAGACGCTGGACTGGATTCATGCGGCAGGCGGGCAGGCGGTGATTGCCCATCCTGCCCGTTACCGGCTGAGCGCCACCCGTTTGCGCCAGTTACTGGGTGAATTTCAGGAGTTGGGGGGGGCGGCGCTGGAAGTCGTATCAGGCAGCCATAGCCGCGATGAAATTCTGCATATGGCGCAGTTGTGCCAGCGCTTTGGTCTGTTGGCCTCGGCAGGTTCGGATTATCACGGTCCGGAAAATCCTTATATGGATATGGGAAAGTTACCGGCCATGCCGAGTAATTGTATTCCTGTCTGGGAGGGGCAGCCCTGGATTCGCTCTCAAAAAATGCAGCTTGAGGCCACGCCTGTTTCAGCCACGGTACGATGAGCCAGTATTTTCAACTCCACCCGGATAATCCCCAGCAGCGTCTGATTCATCAGGCGGTGGAACTGGTCAGAAATGGCGCAGTGATAGTCTACCCAACGGACTCAGCTTACGCGTTGGGTTGCCATATCGGCGACAAAAAAGCGCTGGACAGAATTCGGCGCATTCGGCAGGTGGATGATAAGCACAACTTCACTCTGGTTTGCCGGGATCTGTCAGAAATTGCCAGCTACGCCAAGGTGGATAACAGCGTCTATCGCCTGCTCAATGCGCATACCCCCGGCCCTTATACGTTTATTTTAAAAGCCACGCGTGAAGTGCCACGTCGGTTGATGCACCCCAAACGTCGTACCATTGGCCTGCGTGTGCCCGATAACGCCATCGTGCGCATGCTGCTGGCCGAGCTGAATGAGCCACTGATGAGTAGCACCCTGATTATGCCGGGGGAAGATATGCCGATGACCGAGGCCTATGATATTCGTGAGCGGCTGGAACATCAGGTGGATCTGGTAATTGATGGCGGCCACTGTGGTGTCGATCCCACCACCGTGGTGGATATGACCGGCGAGGTGCCGGAGATTTTGCGCCATGGCATGGGGGCAGCTGATTTTATTGCCTGATACTTGCTAATGGTGGGCGATGCCCACCCTACACAGGAAAAAGAACTGTAGGGTGGG
>CAZIJT010000108.1:1805-3268 GCA_964539595.1 uncultured Thiohalophilus sp.
CCAGCAGAGACTAATGGTGGGCGATGCCCACCCTACACAGGAAAAAGAACTGTAGGGTGGGCACTGCCCACCATGATAAAACCAGCCCACCATGACAGAACCAGCAGAAATCATTTACACGTAAAGACAAATTACAGGGATGTGACCGATTGCAGTATAATCACAAAAAAAACAGGCATCGACCTTCCACACTTTTTCTACCCATAATCTCAGGAGAGACGATTGAACACTCTGGCAAACCAGCAGCATCGCGTATTGTCCGGCATGCGCCCCACTGGCGCGCTGCATCTTGGCCATTACCACGGTGTGCTGAAAAACTGGCTGAAACTGCAACATGAATACGAGTGTTTTTTCTTTGTTGCTGACTGGCATGCTCTGACGACTCACTATGAAAATGTGGAAATTATCGAGCCCAGCGTCTGGGAAATGGTGATTGACTGGCTGGCGGTGGGGGTTAATCCCGGTTCGGCCTCCCTGTTCATTCAATCACGGGTGCCAGAACACGCTGAGCTGCACATGCTGTTGTCGATGATTACCCCGCTGGGTTGGCTGGAGCGGGTGCCGAGCTACAAAGATCAGCAGGAAAAACTAAAAGAACTGGATCTGGCAACCTACGGTTTTCTCGGTTATCCACTGCTACAAAGCGCCGATATTCTAATTTATAAGGCCGGACAGGTGCCGGTGGGGGAAGATCAGGTTGCGCATGTGGAAATGACCCGTGAAGTGGCACGACGCTTTAACCATCTGTATGGCCGTGAACCCGGCTTTGAAGACAAGGTAGAAGCGGCGATTAAAAAAATGGGCAAGAAAAACGCCAAGCTTTACAAAGACCTGCGCAAAAAATACACCGAGCAGGGCGATGGAGAGGCGTTGGGAACCGCGCAGGCGTTGCTCGGTTCTCAGCAGAATATTACCCTGGGTGATAAGGAACGTTTGCTGGGTTATCTGGAGGGCAGTGGCCGGATTATTTTGCCTGAGCCAGAAGCCCTGTTGACACCGGCTTCAAAAATGCCGGGGCTAGATGGACAAAAAATGTCCAAATCCTATAAAAATACCCTATCATTACGGGAACAACCCGAGGCCATTGAGCAGAAAATTCGCACCATGCCGACTGATCCTGCCAGAGTTCGCAGAACCGATCCGGGCGACCCTGAAAAGTGTCCAGTCTGGAAACTGCATCAGGTATACTCAGGCGAGGATACGCAGGAATGGGTGAAAACCGGCTGCCGTAGTGCCGGAATTGGCTGCATCGACTGCAAAGGCCCGGTGATTGACGCGGTGCAGGCAGAGTTGAAACCGATCCGCGAACGTGCCGCCGAATACGAGGATGATCGCGGACTGGTGCGAAAGATCATCAGCGAAGGCAGCGAACGCGCCCGCGATGTGGCACGCCAAACGATGGTCGAAGTGCGTCAGGCAATGGGATTGGAATACCGGTAATTGTTGCAATGTAGGTACGGCTT
>CAZIJT010000108.1:3368-8826 GCA_964539595.1 uncultured Thiohalophilus sp.
GGAAGCCCCCCAGGTCAGTGAACAGACGGAGATGCCGTTTGCCATCGTCCAGGGTTCTGCAATCACCGAGCTACCCAAGGATCTCTACATCCCACCGGATGCGCTGGAAGTGTTTCTGGCCGAGTCCTTTGAGGGGCCGCTGGATTTATTGCTGTATCTAATTAAACGTCAGAACCTCGACATTCTCGATATTCCGATTGCCGCCATCACTCACCAGTATGTGGAATATGTCGATGTGATGACCGACATGCAGCTGGAACTGGCGGGGGAATATCTGGTAATGGCGGCGATGCTGGCGGAAATCAAATCCCGCATGTTGTTACCGCGTATGGTTTCTGAAGAAGATGATGATGAAGCAGATCCACGCGCCGAACTGGTGCGCCGTCTGCAGGAATACGAGCGTTTCAAACAGGCCGCCGAGGACATTGATAACTTGCCACGGGTACGCCGGGATGTGTTCCCGGTAGATGTAGATTCACCGGATCTAAAAATTGTGCGCCTGCCACCACGGGTGGATATGAAAGATGTGCTTTCGGCCTTTAAGGATGTGCTGCAACGTGCGTCGATGTATGAAAAGCACCATATTCAAATGGAGCCATTGTCGGTACGTGAACGCATGTCGCATGTGTTGAGTACGGTTTCCGTTGATCAGTTTACCGATTTCAGCGCACTGTTTAGCATCGAAGAAGGCCGAGGCGGCGTGGTGGTCACCCTGCTGGCGATTCTGGAATTGATTAAACAATCGATGCTGGAACTGGTGCAGACCGAAGCCTATGGCCCGATTCATGTAAAGGCGGTAGGCAAAGTAAATCAGGACAACAGCTAATAGGGTGGGCAGTGTCCACTAAAATTAAATGTAGGGTGGGCATTGCCCACCAGTGTGCAGAAGAAACAAAGACATGAACGAAACCGAACTAAAAAAGATTGTTGAAGCGGTAATCTATGCCGCCGATGAACCCATGAGCCTGAATCGTTTAATGAGCCTGTTCCCCGAGGAAGGCCATCCAGGACGTGATGCGATCAAAACGGTAATTGCCCAACTACAGAATGAAGCCGCCGAACGTAGCGTCGAGTTGAAAGAAGTGGGTAGCGGTTACCGTTATCAGGTTAGACAGGATTATGCCGAATGGGTCTCGAAGTTATGGGAAGAGCGACCCGCCCGCTACTCGCGTGCCTCATTGGAAACGCTGGCCTTGATAGCCTATCGTCAGCCGGTGACGCGCGCTGAAATTGAAGAAGTGCGCGGCGTCAGTGTCAGCTCACAAATTATCAAAGCTTTCGTCGAACGTGACTGGGTTAAGGTTGTAGGGCATCGGGATGTGCCGGGCAAACCTGCGCTGTATGCAACGGCAAAGGGTTTTCTGGATTACTTCAATCTCACCTCCCTACAAGACTTGCCCAGCCTGGCAGAGATCCGCGACATCGATTCCATCAATGAAAAGCTGGAGTTAAGTATGCCGGGTGAAAATACCGAGATGGCGATAGATGAGGATTTTCCAGAAGCAACCGATGCCGATATTTTAGATAAGGCAGAACCCGAAGCAGAAACAAACGAACTTGCCGAGCCGGTGAATGGTTAATGTTATTACCCTTGTGCCATCCCCTGTAGGTACGGCTTTAGCCGTACATGTTCGCCTGAAGGCGAACCTACAAATTTTACGCCAACCAGTAACCTCCCATTGAAAGAACGACTACAAAAAATTATTGCCCGTGCCGGCTACGGTTCCCGACGTGAAATTGAAAAATGGATCGAGCTTGGGCGGATCAAGGTCAATGGTCAGGTTGCCACGCTGGGTGATCAAATTGATCTGGCTGAAAATGACAAAGTCAGCCTCGATAACAAACCGCTGCACAAACTGAATGTTGCCCCCCGCCTGCGCGTCATTGCCTACAACAAACCCTTGGGCGAAGTGTGTACTCGCCATGATCCTGAAGGTCGTCCGACAATTTTCGACGCCCTGCCAAAACTGGGTCGCGGTCGCTGGATTGCCATTGGCAGGCTCGACATCAACACCTCCGGCCTGCTGTTATTTACCACCGATGGCGAGCTGGCCAACCGGCTGATGCATCCCTCAACAGAAGTTGAACGTGAGTACGCAGTGCGGGTGCGTGGCGAAGCGAGTGCCGAGGTCTTTAAACAATTACAAACCGGCGTAGAGCTGGAAGACGGACACGCGCACTTTGATGCTATTCTGGATTCCGGCGGGCAGGGCAGCAATCACTGGTATCACGTCATCCTGCGCGAAGGCCGCAACCGTGAAGTACGCCGACTCTGGGAAGCCGTGGGGTTTAGCATCAGTCGCCTGATTCGCATTCGTTATGGCAGTATCGAATTAAAGCGTTATCTACGTTTGGGAAAATGGAAAGATCTGGAAGAAAAGGATATTCAGAAATTACAGATGATGGCAGGATTGAGCGCGGTACTTGAGCCGAAGGAAAAAGAGAGTCGTTCAGCTAGAACAGAAAAAACACCGCGAAGGCGCGGAAAAAACAAACATTAAATAAATATTAAAATTGTTATTTGCATATAAAAAGAAGGGATAAATAGCAAAACAGAGATGATTAAAGTTTCTACTCTGCATGGCGATAACTATGATTATTGCTATGCATGATAGTTAAATTTTAAAGAGGTTTGTTATGCGACTCTCCCTATTCTGGAAGTTGTTTTTACCCGTTACGATTCTTTTCATTCTTATTATTATATCCGTTGCCGTGGTTACTCCCGAACTAGTCAGACGTAATGCCGAAGCTGAAGCTCTGGCTGCGGCGCAGCGTACGGTCAACCAGCTTAAAACCCTGCGTGGCTATTATGTTAAAAATGTGATTAAAAAAGTGCTTGGCAAGGGCGGCATCAAGGGCAGCTTTGAGTACGAAAATGATCCTGATGCTATTCCACTACCTGCTACCATGATCCATGATTTAAGCAAATTGTATTCTGCCGAAGGCACCGCAATTTCTCTGTACTCAGCCTTTCCTTTTCCCAATCGAGCTTCACGACAACTAGATAGTTTTGGCAAAGAGGCATGGGATATTTTATCCCGTGATCCCGATGCGCTGGTTAAACGCGTGGACACGATAAAGGGTGAACCGGTGATGCGAATTGCAATTGCCGACATCATGGTCAGTGACGGCTGTGTCTCCTGTCATAATAGCCGTGCCGACACGCCAAAGGCCGACTGGAAACTGGGCGACGTACGTGGCGTACTCGAAGTTGATCTATCTATTGCCTCGGCACTGGAAAATGGGAAAAGTATTCAATATACGCTGCTTGGGGTTATCTTTGTTGCCATGATTATTGCTTATCTGGTTCTTCTTTTTGTTTATCGCAAAGCGATTGGCTCAAGACTACAAAACTTGCGTGAGGCACTACAGAATATTTCAGAAGGGGATGGTGATTTAACCCTGAGCTTGCATGAAGACGGTGAAGATGAAATTTCGCAAATTGCAAAAAGCTTTAACCATTTTACGGGTAGCATGCGGACTACGGTTAGCGGAATATCTGGAGTGACTCAGAAATTGTCTGATTCATCTATCAGGCTGACACAAATCAATCATCAGACTAATAGCGCAATCCAGGAACAAAGCAATGAGACTACGCAAATTGCAACAGCTATTAATGAAATGGCAGCGGCGGCAGAAGAAGTGAGCCGTCATGCGACAGAGGCCGCACAGGCCAGCACCGATGCTGATAGTAATACCCAGGTAACACAAGCTGCCGTCAATAGTGCAATGAATGATATTCAGCAGCTTTCCAGTAAGCTTGAAGCCGCTGCTAGCACGATGAATCAGTTGCAGGAAGGTGCGAAAAATGTAGGTGGTGTGATTGATGTTATTCGTGGCATTGCTGAACAAACTAATTTGCTGGCACTCAATGCGGCAATTGAAGCCGCGCGAGCGGGCGAACAGGGCCGTGGTTTTGCGGTCGTTGCGGATGAAGTGAGAACGCTGGCCGCACGCACCCAGCAGTCAACGGAAGAAATTAGAGAAATGATTGAGCAACTGCAAAGTATTTCTGAGAAGGCGGTGGATACTATGGGGCAAAGTCAGCAACAGGCTGAACACAGTGTTACCCAGGCCAGTGAGGCGAGTGAATCCTTGAATACGATTGTGCAGTCTATTTCTGCAGTTAATGATATTAATACGCAGATTGCTGCCGCGTCAGAGGAACAGTCACAGGTAGTAGGCAGTATCGATCAAAGTATTACCGCGATTAAAGATTTGTCTGAGCAGACCGTCAGTCATGCAGAGCAAAGTGATAGCCTCAGCCAGGAGTTAGAAGGCATTGCCAATGAACTTCAGCAACAGGTTCAGCGTTTTAAAGTTTGAATATGTAGGTACGGCTTCAGCCGTACTCAGAGTACGATTGAAATCGTACCTACAACTGATGCTGGCGCACATATTCATACATCACAATAGAGGCCGCAATACTCACATTTAGACTTTCGGTCTCGCCGAACTGTGGAATAGCAAGCTGTTGTATATCGGGATAACGTTTTGGATTAAAGCTATGTCCCATTCCCTCATTGCCCATAATAAAGCCACTCTTGCGCGGCAGTGTTGTAGTGCCAAGTGGCGTATCAGCACCGGCATCAAGTGAGAACAGGCTATAACCCTGTTCCTGCAATGAGCTATAGCAATCATCAAAATTATCATAAAAATGTGCCGGGACTTTGCGAAAGGAACCCATAGCCGGGGCGGGATCAAAGGCTTCGACATTAATTAAATGTATTGCACTTGCGCCAAAAGATTCTGCACTACGAAAAATTTTTGGCACATTGAATCCGGCTTTCAGATGATCCAGTACCAGCACAAAGTCATGCACGCCCGGCGTTGCCAGCCTGTTTTTATAGCGTTCCTTTTTGTAACGCAGAAGCGCATTTTTGTGCCGCTGCTGACGTTTTCTACTTTCCTGCCGACTGACCATACTGTTTATTCTACTCTTGTGTGTCTGTTTTTAGCGCCTAAATTTAAGATCTCAGGTGTCGGAGTCAACATGTTAATGTTGACTCCGACACCTGAACCCCGGCAAATATCCAGTAAAATCAACAGAATAAATAGTATACTAAAATACTTGGGCTGATATATTAGGTTGTGCTAATATAGCGTCTGACAAACTTAATGTGAAAGGATAGAACGCCATGCACAGAAGCATAAAAGAACTTGAAGCCCCAGAGCTGGCTCAACGTTTGGATGGACAGTCACAGGATCTTCATGTCATCGACGTGCGTGAGATGAATGAGTTCACGTCTGGCACCATGCCGGGCGCAAAAGCCATGCCGATGGCCAGCATCCCGGTACGCCTGAACGAGCTGCAACAGGACAAGGAACTCATTATCATTTGCCGCAGTGGCGCACGTTCTGCCCAGGTTTGTATGTACCTGCAACAGCAGGGCTTTGAAAATGTCTTCAATCTGCGTGGCGGCCTGATGTCCTGGGCGCGCAGTGGCCTGCCCATCGA
>CAZIJT010000109.1:0-8756 GCA_964539595.1 uncultured Thiohalophilus sp.
GCCAGTGCCGCCTCATGCACAGCTTCTGAAAGTGTGGGATGGGCATGAACCGTGCGCACCAGATCTTCGGCGGAAGCAGAGAATTCCATTGCCAGCACTGCTTCGGCAATCAGCTCTGAGGCATTCGCGCCATAGATATGCACACCCAGAAGGGTATCGGTGCGCGCATCACTAAGAATTTTTACCAGCCCATCGGTATCGCCTGCGGCATGGGCACGACCATTAGCGGCCAGCGGAAACACGCCAGACTTAAAGGCAATACCCTCGGCTTGCAACTGTTCGGCATTCTGTCCCACCCAGGCCACTTCCGGCCAGGTGTAGATCACCGAAGGAATGGTTTTGTAGTTGACCTGCGGTTGTTGACCGGTAATGCGTTCGGCTACCGCCACACCTTCGGCTGAAGCCTTGTGCGCCAACATCGGTCCACGCACCACGTCACCGATGGCATAGACACCTGGCAGATTAGTCCGGCACTCGGCATCCACCTCGATAAAGCCACGACTATCGATGGCCAGTCCGACGGTTTCCGCACCAATGTCGGCACTGTTAGGACGTCGGCCTGCGGCCACCAGTAACCTGTCCAACTGTAATTTGTGTTCGCCTTCGCTATTTTCCCAGCTCACGGTGATTTGCTTGGCCGTCGTTTTTACCGACTTCAATCGAGCACCAAGTTGCAGTTCAAAATTGGAGGCCTGCAAATCCTCCTGAACCGCATCAGCAATCTGCCGATCAGCCTGTCGCAAAAAAACATCCCCCCGCGCCAGCAAGGTGGTTTTCGAACCCAGTCGTGACCAGACGCTGCCCAGCTCCAGACCAATCACCCCGCCGCCGATCACACCCAGCCGACGTGGGACGTCAGTAAACGCTAGTGCGCCAGTGGAATCGACAATACGTTCATGATCAAAGGGCGCGATGTCCAGTTCAATCACCGAGGAACCGGTGGCAATAATAAT
This sequence comes from uncultured Thiohalophilus sp., assembly GCA_964539595.1. Taxonomy (GTDB): domain Bacteria; phylum Pseudomonadota; class Gammaproteobacteria; order UBA6429; family Thiohalophilaceae; genus JAADGZ01. Next base: position 954 of record CAZIJT010000109.1, read on the forward strand.
ATTGTCGGCGGTGATTTCCTGAGATCCGCTATCTTCACGCGTCTCAACTCGGACACGATGCTCCCCGGCCAGTTGTCCCCGTCCCGGCAGGTAGTCAATTTTATGTTTACTAAATAGCATGGCAATGCCGCCGGTCAAGGTCTGAACCACCTGCTGCTTACGCTGCATCATGGTGGCGACATCCAGCGAAACCTTGCCAATCTTAATACCGTGTTGAGCGAATTCATGCTGGGCACGATAAAAATGATGTGAGCTGTCCAGTAGCGCTTTAGAAGGAATGCAGCCGACATTGAGACAGACTCCACCCGGTGAAGGCGCACCCTGCTCATCGATTCGATCATCGATACAGGCAGTCTTTAAGCCCAGTTGCGCACAACGAATCGCCGCCACATAACCACCGGGGCCACCGCCGATAATAATGACATCGTAATCTGCCATAACTTGCTCCGAGGTTGGGAGAAAACATTTTAACGCAAAGGCGCAGAGGCGCGAAGGTCGCAAAGAATATTAATGCGCTTGACTCATTTCCTTTGCGTTCTCTGCGTCTTCGCGCCTTTGCGTTGAGAATTAAAAAATAAAATCCAGTTCATCAAATTTCCAGCAACATTCGCGAAGGATCTTCCAGCGCATCTTTTATCGCAACTAAAAATAACACTGCATCCTGTCCATCGACGATACGGTGATCATAGGACAGTGCCAGATACATCATCGGTCGAATCACAATCTCGCCGTTTTCTACCACCGGTTTGTCTTCTATTTTATGCATGCCTAAAATCGCGCTTTGCGGCGGATTCAGAATCGGTGTTGATAACAAAGAACCGAAGACGCCGCCGTTAGTAATACTAAAAGTACCGCCAGTGAGGTCATCCAATGTTAGCTTGCCATCTTTTGCACGTTTACCAAAATCACGAATGCTGGTTTCAAGTTCGGCAAAACTTATTTTATCGGCATCACGTAAAATCGGTACGACTAAGCCACGCGGCGAACCCACGGCAATGCCAATATCAAAGTAGCCGTGATAAATAATGTCTTCACCATCAATAGAGGCATTGATCACCGGAAACTGTTTTAAGGCTTCCACCACCGCGCGGGTGAAAAAAGACATAAATCCCAGACGGGTCTCGTATTTTTTTTCAAATTGCGCTTTATATTTTTCCCGCAGATCCATCACTGCTTTCATATTAACTTCATTAAATGTCGTCAGGATCGCCGCGGTATTTTGCGCCTGTTTTAAACGTTCGGCGACTCTGGCTCGCAGGCGACTCATCGGCACCCGCTGTTCGGGACGCTCACCGATTATATTTTCAGTGGTTTGTGTTCTAGTGGCTGGCGGCTCACTGCCCTTATCAAGGTAGTTGATAACATCCGCTTTGCTGACACGGCTATCCCGACCACTGCCTTTTATGTGCGTTGGGTTTAAATTGTTTTCCCGCACCATTTTGCTCGCAGCAGGACTGAGTGTCGGCGTTACCTCACTGCTCGGTTCTGCAGCGGGCTTGTTCTCTGTCGGCGTGGCAACAGCGTCATTGGCAACATGGGCAACCTGAGCTTCGGTGTCAATCACCGCAATCAACTCATCACTCACTACGGTGTCACCATCGCTGCGCTTAATCGAGGCGAGGACACCCGAGTTTGGCGCGGTGATTTCCAGCACCACTTTATCGGTTTCCAGATCCACCAGATTTTCATCACGCGTCACTGCGTCGCCCGCTTTCTTATGCCAGTTTATTAACGTCGCATCGGCCACCGACTCCGGCAGGTTGGGAACCTTTACCTCAATCTGCATACTTGTTTTCTCCGTTGATTTTGCATTGCTATATCTGTAGGTACGGCTTGAGCCGTACATGTACGTCTGAAGACGTACCTACGGATCCTCCCCCTTGAGGGTTAACGCGGTATCCACCAGTGCCTGTAATTGTGCAATATGTTTTTTATGGTAGCCGACCGCAGGTGAAGCGGACGGGGGTCTACCGGCAAAAGAGACTATCTTTCCATCATCTAAAATAGATTTTAGTAGCGGTTGAATATAAAGCCAGGCACCCTGATTCTCTGGCTCTTCCTGACACCAGACAATGCTGTTCGCTTTGCTATATTGTGCTAATGCGCCAGCCAGGGCGTTATCCGGGAACGGGTAAAGTTGCTCAACCCGCAGGATAGCGATATTTTCAATTTCACGTTTGCCACGAGTTTCGTACAGATCGTAAAACACTTTTCCCGTACAAATAATCACCCGTGTGACTGATTTTGCTGAAGGCGCATCGGGATCCGCAATCACCGTCTGAAACGCGCCCTCACTAATTTCACTCAGGCGTGAAGTCGATAACTTATGTCGTAGTAAACTCTTCGGTGTCATTACAATCAGCGGGATGCGCAGCTTGCGCAACATCTGTCGCCGCAATAAATGAAACATCTGCGCCGGTTCACTCGGCACACAAACCTGAATATTATTTTCTGCGCACAACTGTAAATAGCGTTCCAGCCGCGCCGAGGAATGCTCCGGTCCCTGACCATCAAAGCCATGCGGCAGGAACATCACCAGCCCACTCAGGCGTTCCCACTTGGCCACGCCGGAGGTAATAAATTGATCGATCACTACCTGTGCGCCATTGGCAAAGTCACCGAACTGCGCTTCCCAGATCACCAGTGAATACGGCGCGGCAGTACTGTATCCATATTCAAACCCCAGCACCGCTTCTTCTGAGAGGAGTGAGTCGATGACAATAAAATCAGCCTGCTCTTCTGATAGATGTTGCAGCGGGGTATAACTGGAACCATCTTTTTGATCATGAATAATGGCATGGCGATGAAAGAACGTACCTCGGCCACTGTCCTGACCGGATAATCTAATTGGATAGCCCTCTTCTACCAACGAGGCATAGGCCAGCGTTTCGGCAAAGCCCCAGTCCATCGGTAATTCCGCTGCTGCCATTTTCCGACGCTCATTATAAATTCGCTGCACCTGTTTATGCACTGTCAGCGACGCGGGTAAATCCAGCATTTTATCTACTAAGGTATTTATTTTTTTTGTATCGAGTACCGTGCTGGCCTCCTCATTCAAATCGGCTTTGGCATACGGTACCCAGTCCACCCAGTAAGGTTTATCAAAACCTGTGGTCACGATATTGGGTGCAACTGTTTCGCCTGCATCAAGACGGGCGCGATAACGGCTAATCATGTCATCCACATCGCTAATGCTCACCACGCCCTGCTCGATCAGTTGCTCGGCATATAATCGACTGACGGGAGTATGTTTGCGAATTTTTTGATACATGATCGGCTGAGTTGCCGCCGGTTCATCGGCCTCACTATGACCATGACGGCGATAACAAACCAGATCCACCACTACATCCTTGCGATAGACCATACGGAAATCCAGCGCGATACGCATGACACGTTCCACTGCTTCAGGATCATCGCCATTAACGTGCAGGATAGGCGCCTGAATCATCCGCGCCACCTCGGTGCAATAGGTGGTCGAGCGCGAGTCCAGCGGATTACTGGTAGTGAATCCAATCTGATTATTTATAATGATATGCACGGTGCCACCGATGCTGAAACCCCGCGCCTGTGACATGTTGAAATTTTCCATTACCACGCCCTGACCGGAAAACGCCGCATCACCATGCACCAGTACCGGCAGCACCCTGCCGCCGGTGCTGTCTTTACGCAGGTGCTGGCGCGCGCGCACCGAACCACCGACTACAGGTCCAATAATTTCCAGATGTGAAGGATTGAATAACAAAGCCAGATGCACAATGCCACCTGCGGTTTTAATATCAGTAGAAAAACCCTGATGGTATTTTACATCGCCTGAACCCTGTTCATTGTCACCATTGGTGCCTTCGAACTCCTCAAACAGCGAGGCTGGTGATTTACCGAGAATGTTGGTCAGCACATTCAGGCGTCCACGGTGCGCCATGCCCAACACCACCTCGGTAGCATTATGTCCGCCTGCATGGTGAACCAGCTGCTGTAGTACCGGGATCAGGCACTCTGCACCTTCGAGAGAAAATCGCTTCTGTCCGACATAACGCGTGTGCAGATATTTTTCAAATTCACTCGCCGACACCAACTGTTCCAGCAAACGCCGTTGTTCTGTTTGCGAAAAAACCACATCGTTTGCCTCGATGCGTTGTTGCAACCAGCGTTTCTGCTGCGTATCGGTAATATGCATGTACTCAACACCGATATGATCACAATAGCTGCGCCGCAGAATCGTCTGGATTTGCCGCAGGCTGGCGGTCGGCGAGCCAACCAGTGAGCCGGTGTTAAATGTTTCATCCATAAGCTCATCACCCAGCCCGTGGAAAGCAGGAGCCAACTCAGGTACGGGGATCTGCTCGCGCAAAGGCAGGGGATCGATATTCGCATTTTGATGACCGCGAAAGCGGTAGGCATTAATTAGCTGCAAGACCGCGACCTGATGCGCCTCGGTTAGATTCGAGTGCGAGGCTACCGTGCTGGTTTGCGGGTGTCGGGCAAGGTGAGCAAACTGCGCGCGAATAGCCGCGTGATCGGGTTCGTTGGCGGGGCTGGTCTGCTGCAACTGTTGAAAAAAGACTCGCCAATCTTCGCTAACTGTCTCTGGATCACGCAAATATTGCTCGTATTGCGCCTCGACAAAAGGCGCATTCGCGCTAAATAGATAACTGTTTTCCTGTAATTCCTTCATTCAACCCTGCTGCATCTTTATGCGCGTGAATGGTTCCTGCCTGCGTTCTTTTTTAAAACAAGAATTTGCTATTTAATGCTATCGGCAGCACAGGCGCGTAGCTTTACCTGAGGGAATATCCATTGGCCAACACTGGATGCAGCCACTATTTTTAGACATCCATTTTGCTGGGCAATGCCCAGCCTACAACCTGTCTAAAAATAATTGGTGTTCCGATTACCCGATTCACTGTCAGAGATGAAAAAAACGCCGCCGTAAAACAGCCGTCCTACATTTTCCATTTCCGGTCGATTTCATTGAACTGCATTTTCAGGAATTCCATCTGATCACCGAGAATACGGCGATTGCGCAGCACTAGATACTCGGCCACATTCGGCACATAGGGAATTGCCAGCAGCGGCATGCCTGCCTCTTCCGGCGTCTTACTACCCTTGCGAGTATTGCAGCGCTTGCAGGCGGTAACCACATTGAGCCAGTGATTTTTGCCGCCGCGCGAAATCGGTTTAACGTGATCGCGGGTCAGCAACGAGGTTTTCACATCCTTGCCGCAGTAAAGACACAGATGATGATCGCGGCGGAACAGTTCAAGATTATTTAACGGTGGAGCCAGACGGCGCAGGTGACGGCGGTTTTCGCCTTTAACCGCAATGATGGAGTTAATCTCGACAATACTGGTCTCGCCGGTCAGACGGCTGGAACCGCCATGCAGGGAAAATTTATTCTCCCCCGCTGTCCAGGCTACCCGGCCACGAGCGTACAGGCAGACCGCTTCCTGCCAGGGTATCCAGTTTACCGGCTGCCCGGTTACATCCAGCCTTAATATCAAGGGCAAGTTCATGCTGTCCTCACATCGGTGGTACAAGCGTAACTGCAACTGACTTTAACTATCCGTGAAAAACATCTTCTCGCCACGGATTACTCTATATATAACCTGATTCCTTTATTAAAACAAATACCCCGTAGCAGATGAGCCTTTGTTAGATAAGCGAAGCAAATGCCTGTTGGCATCATTTTACTCAGCCCCACCTGCAAAACATCAAGCACTCCGTAGCTTGGGCTGAATAAAATGATGCCCAACAGGATAAGCATGACAAAAATAGCTAAGCATAAATGTTCATCCCAGCAATTTTTTCACCGGTCCAAAACTGCGCCGATGAATAGCCGTAACACCTAGCGTCTGTAAGGCTTCAATATGCACTTTAGTCGGATAGCCCTTGTGCCGAGCCAAACCATAACCGGGATATTGCGCATCGAGTTCGAGCATTTCATGATCGCGCGCCACCTTGGCGATAATTGAAGCCGCGCTAATCGCTTCAACCGTTTCATCACCTTTGATAATGGCTTCAGCTGGACAGGCCAGTTGTGGACAACGATTACCATCGATCAGCGCCCGATCTGGCGCAGGCTGCAATTGTTCAACCGCGCGTTTCATCGCCAGTAAGCTGGCCTGAAGAATGTTGATCTCATCAATTTCTTCCACCTCGGCACGACCCAGCGCCCAGGCCAGTGCCTTTTCTCGAATTTCAAGCGCCAGCCGTTCACGCTTCTTCTCACTAATTTTTTTCGAATCCACCAGCCCCTCGATAGGTCGAGCCGGATCCAGAATCACCGCTGCCGCCACCACCGGCCCGGCCAACGGCCCACGCCCAACTTCATCCACACCCGCAACCCGCGCATCAATTGTTACTATTTCCACATACTTTCCCCTGTTAGTTTGCCAACCAGCTTAACGTAAAATATCTCCTCCCCAAAATCATGCGCAAATCTACCCATTTTCAAGCTATGATTTTATATCTCATTGATTTATCAGTGTCAGAGTGAGAAAATTCTGCTTCATCTTCACTGTATGGAAACTATTCCGCTAACGCCTCACCCAACCATGACAAAATTCCCATCATGACAAAAATTAAAACAGCAGTAATTGGCGTTGGCTATCTCGGCAAGTTTCACGCCCAGAAATATGCCTCACTGGATACTTCACAATTGTTCGCCATTTGCGACACCAATCAGGAGGTCGCTAAAAGCATTGCCGATGAACACGGTATCGAGGTTTACCATGACTACCACGACCTGCCCGGCAAGGTGGACGCAGTCAGTATCGTCGTCCCCACCCAGAAGCATTACGAGGTGGCCAGCTTTTTTCTGAAAAACAATATTCATGTGCTGCTGGAAAAACCCATCACCTCCACCGTCGAAGAAGCCGCCGAACTAGTGGCGCTGGCCGAGACCAATAATCTGGTTTTTCAGATTGGCCACCTGGAGCGTTTCAACCCGGCCATCATGGCGCTGGACGATATTCTCAAGCAACCGTTGTTCATCGAGTCAAATCGTATCGCCCCCTTCAATCCCCGCGGTGCGGATGTCAACGTGGTGCTGGATTTAATGATTCACGACATCGATATTATTCTCGATTTTGTCGCCTCACCGGTCAAACACATCAGTGCCAATGGACTACAGGTGCTGTCACAGGATACCGATATTGCCAATGCCCGGATCGAATTTGAAAACGGCTGCGTCGCCAATGTCACCTCAAGTCGGGTCAGCACCAAAAGCGAACGCAAAATGCGCCTGTTTCAACAGGACGCATACATCTCTATCGATTTTCAGGACAAAAAACTGGCGGTACATCGCAAGGGCAGTGGCGAAATGTTTCCTGGCATTTCCGATGTTAATAGCGAGGAATGCACTTTCGAACAGGGCGATGCGCTGTTAAGTGAAATCAGCTCATTCCTTGATTGCATCAAAGACAACACTCCACCAGTGGTTAGCGGCAAGGCCGGTATGCGCGCGCTGGAAACCGCAATTGAAATTTCTCGGCTGCTCAAAACACAGTCAGAGAATAAATAAACTACCCCGGCCACTTGTTGCAGGGTATCCACTATTGTAGGTTCGGCTTCAGCCGTACCAGTACGGCTGAAGCCGAACCTACAATAGAGCATCACCACAAACAACACGGGCACGCCACCCTAGGGGCTGTTGATTTTTCAGATGTTAGGCTGATTTTGAGAAAACTTTAGTCCTGACAAGGCATTTTTTACGTATCAATGCACTCCATTGATAGTAAAAAATAACGCAGGCAGGGCTAAAATTAGCCAACATCAGACAATAGATGAAAGATCAACAGCCCCTGG
>CAZIJT010000110.1:0-8567 GCA_964539595.1 uncultured Thiohalophilus sp.
TACGCAAAAACTCGGGGGGCGCAGGCCTGTATAACGGCGGCGAGGGTCTGATTCGCGAGTTTGAATTTCTTCAACCGGCCTCGGTAACATTACTGACAGAACGCCGCCGTCATTCCCCCTGGGGAATGAACGGGGGTCAACCAGCTAAGCCGGGAAGCAATCTATTAAATGGCAAACCACTTGCAGCCAAGGTCAACCTTGACGTGAAAGCAGGCGATGTATTAACGATTGAAACCCCCGGTGGTGGGGGATGGGGGAAATTCGAGTAATAACCTACATAGTTATGGCAAAGGTAAACGGTAGAACATACTGATTTTCCTTGCCACCAGCTACTAGCCACTCGAAACTAATAACATGTGCGGAATTTGTGGTGAATTAAAATTTAACGGTGCGTCAGTAGATACAGACGTTGTCACACGTATGTTGCCTGCATTAGCAAAGCGTGGGCCGGACTTCGAAGGCCGCTGGTCAGCTGGATCGATTGCGCTAGGGCATCGGCGACTGGCGGTGATCGATCTATCCGAGCGTTCCAACCAGCCCTTGATCGACGAAGAGTTAAAACTGGCGCTGGTATTCAACGGCGCGATTTACAATTACAAAGAACTGCGCGCGCAACTGCAAAAAGAGGGCTATCAGTTTTCTTCTGAGGGTGATTCCGAGGTCATTCTCAAAGCCTGGCATAAATGGGGTGAACGCTGTCCCGAATATCTGCACGGCATGTTTGCTTTCGCAGTCTGGGACATGCAGCAACAACACCTTTTCCTGGCTCGGGATCGGATGGGCATCAAGCCGCTGTACTACTCGCTGGACGGTGATCGTTTTCGTTTTGCCTCCAACCCACAGGCGCTGCTGGCGGCAGGCGGGGTGGATACCGATATTGATCCGGTCGCCCTGCATCATCAGTTCACCCTGCATGGCGTGGTGCCTGCGCCACACACCATGCTCAAGGGCGTGCGTAAATTGATGCCGGGCACAGGGATGATCATCGACACGCGCGCGGACGTGGTGGAAACCCGCTACTGGCATCTGAATGCGCAGCGTCCCTCGACACCCATGACTGAGGCCGAGTGGACCGAAGCTATCCATGATGCCCTGCGTGAAGCCGTGCGCCTGCGACTGGACATTGCCGATGTGCCGGTGGGCGTGCTGCTTTCCGGCGGGCTGGATTCCAGCTTGCTGGTGGCGCTGCTGGCCGAAGCCGGGGTGCAGGATTTACGAACCTTTTCGATTGGCTTTGAAGATCAGCCCGAGGAAAAAGGCAACGAGTTTGAGTTTTCCGATCAAATGGTCGAACGTTACCAAACTCAGCATCACAAGTTTTTAATTCCCAATTCAGAGGTACTGACCCGCCTGCCGGAAGCCGTGCAGGCGATGGCCGAGCCGATGTTCGGCCAGGATGCCGTGGCCTTTTATCTGCTCTCGGAAAAAGTCTCGCAGGAAGTGAAGGTGGTGCAAAGCGGGCAAGGTGCAGATGAACTATTTGCCGGGTATTTCTGGTTTTCGCAAATGCAGAATGATCAGAATCATCTCGATGTCGAACGTTTCGGCCAATATTATTTCGACCGACCCCATGCCGAATTTCTGCAGATGGTGAGCGAAAAGTACCGAGGCGAGGATTTTACCCGCCAGCGGATAGCTGAGTTGCTGGCCGAGCCGCTGGCCGACAGTTTTATTGACCGTGCTCTGCATATGGATGTCACCACCCTGATTGTCGATGATCCGGTCAAGCGAGTGGATAACATGACCATGGCCTGGGGGCTGGAGGCGCGGGTGCCGTTTCTGGATCAAAAACTGGTGGAGCTGGCGGCGAGCATGCCGCCCGAGCTGAAACTCGGTTCCGGCGGCAAGCATGTGCTGAAAAGCATTTCCCGTGGCCTGCTGCCAGATGCCATCATCGACCGCCCCAAGGGCTATTTCCCCATGCCAGCGCTGAAATACGTACGGGGTGAGTTTCTGGATTTTATGTGTGATATTTTGAATTCAGACGCTTGCCGCCATCGCGGCCTGTATCAGCGCCGCTATGTCGATAAGCTGTTATCTGAGCCAGATCAATACTTTACGCCGCTGCGCGGGAGCAAGCTCTGGCATCTGGCCTTGCTGGAATTCTGGTTACAGACCCACCTGCCGACTTGAAATACAGCCCTGTTGTCCCCATTAAGCTGAACATGTGGGTCGCCATATACCAGAGCAATGCACTCAGGTATTCACTTTTCAACCCGGATAAGCTAACATGGCGGCCTGAATCATTTCACAGAATTCCGATCATTATTAAGAGGTATTAGTCATATGGACGTTTTGGAACGCATCAAGCAGCAGGTCGAAGGCAACCCGGTTGTTATCTTTATGAAAGGCACACCGAAATTGCCACAGTGTGGTTTTTCCAGTCGTGCCGCACAGGCATTAATGAACTGCGAGCGCGAATTCGCCCATGTCAATATATTGATGGATCAGGAAATTTTTGAAAACCTGCCACGTTATGCCGACTGGCCAACCTTCCCACAGATTTATATCAACGGTGAATTGATTGGCGGCTGTGACATCACTCTGGAAATGTTTCAGAAGGGTGAGCTGAAAAAGATGGTGCAGGAAGCTGTGGACAAGGCAAAAGCTGAAGCCTGATTTCTTCTGTAGGTGCGGCTTCAGCCGCACATGTTCGCCTAAAGGCGAACCTACGGCTAATATGCCGCAGTTTGCTACGCTGTAATTTATTGAGCAAATATAAAAAAGCCGCGTACGTTAAGTGCGCGGCTTTTTATTTGTCCGCGGCTAAGCCTGCGACCTGCTTAAACGCGCCCCACTGATTGACGATATGGCAGAACAGTTCAGCCGTACGTTCAGTATCATAAACGGCAGAATGCGCGGCATCATTATCCCAAATTATTCCGGCTTCCTGCGCCGCCCGTGCCAGCACTGTCTGCCCAAAAGCCAGCCCACCCAGGGTAGCCGTGTCAAAGGTGCTGAACTGGTGAAACGGGGTTTTCTTAAACTTGCAGCGATTAGCCGCGGCCTTGATAAAACCAAGATCAAAAAATGGATTATGGCCAACTAAAATCGCACGGCTACATCCGGTATCTTTTAGATACCGGTTAATGGGATCAAAAATATACTGCAAGGATTCTTTCTCCGGTTTCGCCATCCGAAACGGGTGAAAGGGATCAATGCCAGTAAACTCCAGGGCTTTAGGATCCAGCACCGAATTGGGAAAAGGCTCGACATGACAGTCAAATGTTTCCGCCGCATACACCTTATCGTTCTCATCCATCAGGATCGGAATAGCGGCGATTTCCAGTAGCGCGTTTTTGTCAGCATCAAAACCAGCGGTTTCTACATCCACCACCACCGGCAGAAAGCCGCGAAAGCGTTTTGATATATTCTTTATTGTTGCCTTGTCGTTCATAGGCCGGGAGAATACCCCAGACTGATGAAAATAGCGATGTATTCACCGCTAGTTACGTTCTAATATAGCAGCCTGAATCATAGCTGCGGAGCGAAGCAAACACGATGATAAATAAAACAAGCAAAATTTTCTGGTCGCTGTTGCTCCTGGTTTTTCTGGCACAGGCTGATGCCGGAGAAAACCGGGGACTGCTGTGGAAAATTGAAGGCGCGAGCGCCCGCCCCAGTTATCTTCTCGGCACCATGCATAGCGAAGATCCTCGTATCATTAACCTCCCAGCACAAGTTAAAACCGTTTTTGAACACGCCAGTAGTTTCAGTGCTGAACTAAATATGGATATGGAAAACCTGTTGCAGGCTAGCCAATATATGTTCTATACGGATGAGACAAAATTGCAGACTATGATTGATCCTCGCCTTTATCAGGACAGCATTAAGTTACTACTGAAGTATGGCATTCCCGAGATGCTGGCAGAGAGAATGAAACCCTGGGCAGTAGCTGCCACCTTGAGCATGCCAAAATCAGATACCGGCCTGTTTCTGGATCTGATGTTATTTACGCAGGCGCAAGCTGCAGGCAAGCGCGTTTATGGTCTTGAAACCATCGATGAACAAATGGCTGTGTTTGAAACCATGCCGATGAAGCAGCAAATTCAAATGCTAAGGGATGTAATACAGGACTATGAGGCCACGCAACTAATGCTCGATGAACTGCTGGAACTGTATCTGCAACGTGATCTGGAAGGCATCCAGGTATTGAGCGAAACCTATATGGAAAAAGGCGATAGTCAGGTTGCCGCATACTTCCAGCAAACCATTATTGATGATCGTAATCTGCGTATGCTGCAACGCATGCAGCCCCGTCTAAAAGAAGGCAATGCATTTATTGCGGTTGGTGCTTTGCACCTGACCGGTAAAAAAGGACTACTGCGCTTACTGGAAAAACAGGGGCTGCGTGTGAGTTCAGTTTATTAAGTGCTGAGTGTTTTTTATTAATGCGTTAAGGAAACTCCACCCGGTGAACAAGCTAATCACTTCGCTGCGCAGAAATAACCGTCCAGCGCATGGGCACGCGGCAGTCGCGTTCACCAAATGTTGTTTTCAATCCGTGACTGATGGCATTAACAACATCATCAATAGCACTGTCGCCACGCTGTTCTATTTCCAGTCGAAGTGGTGAGCCTGTGACCATTCCCAAAGCGGCATCCTCGGGTTCGGCAAAAACACATTCACCGTCCAACGTAGTAAATTGCACCTCATTGAAACCGGCCTCATGCATATCTGTGCGAATTAATTCCTGATCGTTGTAGCTAAAAGGTGTCTGCAAAAAAGCTGGCGCATCACCCTCGAAAAACTCAGCCAGCATGTCGTTGGTAGCGCGTGGCAACGGGTTATGTGCGAGCGCATCCCAGACACTGAACAGTAGGCGTCCCCCCTTGTTGAGTACGCGATGCGCTTCCCGGAAAGTCTGCACCTTGTCCGGGCAGAACATGATTCCGAACTGGCAGGTCGCAACATCAAACTGCTGATCGTCAAACGGTAGCGCCATGGCATCCGCGACCTGAAAGCGGATATTTTCCTCGGTACTAAATTTTTTCTCTGCATGCGTCAGCATATCAGCATTCAAATCACTGGCCGTTATATGAACCTCATTCGGCAGTTGATCGCGGATATAACGCGTCGCAATGCCGGTGCCCGCTGCAATTTCCAGAATTTTTTCTGCCTGCCCAGCGGCAATACGCGTGGCAAGATCTTCGGCGCAATCATGAAAGAACATGGGGCCAAGATAACGATCATAATTTTCCGGGATATTACCGGTGAATTCGCTATAAACATTATTCATGTTCAACTTCCCTGATTATCTGAAATTCAAATTAAAATTGACGCTGAGATCATTGGCAAAATTACTATCTTTAAGGGTGATGCCACTGACGCCATCGCCATCTGCATCCGATGATGCCAGATCCCATACCGGGTTTGCAATTGATCCATACACTGAACAGCTTGATGGTTCGTCCGCACAAAAAGCCCGGCTTTTATTCCAGACGTTGACGATATCGATATTTACTTCACTTCCCCAGTCAACCAGCATGTGCGCACCTATCTGACCTTCAGCAACGGTCATTTCGATAATAGAACACGGGGCAACCAGGTTTGTATTATTCTCGCAGCTATCAAATAAATAGGTGCCGGGGCCAAAAACGCGAATATCATGTACATTCCATTCGAAGCCCATAATTAACTGACGATTCGAAATGAACATATTTTCTCTGCTGCTGCCATTGCGAATATCTTCTTCGGTATTGAGCGTGCCATCCCAGACCGTAAAAAAATCATTCGAACCTGCAGCCGTTGTACCATCAACAACATAGGTCACCGTCAAGTTACCGAGATTTATAAATTTAACTGTTGATGCCGCGAGAATAGAATTTCCCCAGATACCTTCTGCTTCAACGATTGAGTTGCCATTGACCGCATTAAAGAATTCATTTTGGCTAATAGCACCTCGCACTGGATCAATGAAGTTGTTAGTCGCGGATGTGTCAACATCGATGGAGCCAAGTTTAAACGCGGGTGAATTGGGCGTATTTGCAAACCCTCGCAGGGTAATTTTTTCTGTCGTGATAGTGCTTTGACTGGCAATCGCATCACGGCGAAAGAATAGAGCCGTAGTCTTGCTAGCTGTTTTCGAAATATACGCCGTAACCTGATCACCAACCGATACATCATTGATAGAAAATTTCTGCAAAGCGGCGCTACTAACATCCAGCATTCGGGTTGAGTTATTAATTTCCATCGACATTCCTGCGATAGAAATCTGATTTTCTGAGGCCGTTATAGATTCGACATTTCCAACAACTGTAACATTGGGAGGAACATAAAATTCAATTTTATCGGCGCTGACGACGCCCGGTGAAATGAACCGGCCAAATACTTTTAAGCGCGTATCATAACCAATATCAGAGGAACTGCCATTTATGAAAAGGGTAGCATCGAGACCAGCCTCAGTATTGAGATAAACCGTTATCCCGCTTATTTCAAAAAACAGCTGCTTTACTGCATCCTGTCTTATTGTCGATTCTGCAATACCTTCAACAATGAGGATGTCATTTTTTTCGCCAATGGGCACCGTGGTTAAATTTATGATACTGGTCGCAATGATAGTTAACTGTGCATCACGAACACCGGTTACCCAAACCGGCATCGCATCGATTAAGTCAGCCTCCGTCAAACCAGTCAGCTCAGCCGTGGCATAGTTAATTAACTGGCTTCCAATAGTAAAGGTTTTGTTGCCGCTATTGAGGTTATTTGTAATGCCGACGATCTTAATTTCCTCAGCAGCAGATGTCCGCACCCGAACATAACCAGCATAAACAACGCCACCAGCCATATCAGATAAACCGCTTATTTCTAATGCATCGCCTAACTTTAAGGTTTTAAACGTAGCATTTTCAAATACGCTAAGCGGATTAACGACTACCGTCTGTCCAGCAACAACAAAGCTATTTCCGGCCAAATTTATTTCATCAACGGGACCCTTAACATTAAAGAGTATATCAATACTGGAAGCCACGCCGGTTGATGCATCAAGATCGGCTTCACCCGTAATTCTGCCTACCATACCCACACGCAAGTCAGTTTCGTTTGCTGAGACGCCATCAATAGTAATAATGGCATTGCTTGTATCAAACACAATACCATTCATATAGATGCTACCAAAACCGGTAACAACGCCCTGTGAAATAGTAGTTACGCCGGTACCACTTGAACCACCCCCGGCATCAAAATTACCCGTACCGCTTGAACCACCTTCGCTTTCAACGCCACTATTGTCATTAAACGATAAATCAGTTCCTGCTGATCCAGTATCGAGTGCGCCTGTATCCAGACAGCCTGCCAGAAAAAGCATAAGTAACGGCACAAGTAAGTGAGACAGGCAGATTGTGAATTTATTCTTCATCTTGTTTTTGTTCATCGTACTCTTCTTCAAAATAGTACAGGTTCATACCAACCCGTGTTCTGCCTGTGCCAGTAATTTTATTATTTCCATCTCTATCACAGGCTGCTAATTCGCAATCAAATTCTTTCAGTGCCGCTTGTGCCGTCTTGCGTAATTTATTGCGCAATTTTTCCAGTTGTTCTGTTGGGATATTATCGTAGATAGTTTTACGCTGGAAAAATGCATCGTCTGGATTGCAGGTTAAATTATGATTGATCGTTTTAATCAAAGCACCGACATCGGTGCCGAGCATGGCGATCTTTTCCAGATTGTCAGCGCTAGGAATATAGGAATCAGACAGTAAACTCAGCTTGCCATTTTTAAGCCGGGCAACGGTTCCGCTACGGATTAATTCATCTAAAATCGGACGCGGCGGGATATCAACGCCCGAAAATTTGACCAAACTGGCAAAGCTGTTCTGGCTTCCCTCAAGCACAAGCGATGCGGGCTGTCCGCGTTTGTTGTGAAAGGCTTGTTCGCGAACCCAGCAGCTAATCACGCGTGCAGCTCGATTATTACGCTGCATGGAATATAGTTTCTGCTGATATTTTTCAGCGTTATCTTTAATTTGCCCGACTTCTTTACGGGGCAAGCCGGTAATAGTAGCGATGCGGGTAATGGTCTGTTTCTTTCCCGGAATCACCATTTCCTTGCTCGCGACACGAATGTAGGCCTGCTTTGCCAAATCCGCAAATACGTTAAAGGGAATGCCATTTCTGAGCAACACGCCCACTAACGGCGTCAATATCCGCGTAATAACGGAATGCAGGGAGGATCTTATTTGCGCATCGATAGTCATAATAGAATCAACGGCCATTTAATATTTGTTTTTCGAAGGCCGCTTTAGTCGCGTTTATTAGAACAGAAAAGCGCTGGATTAACAATCCATATTATTGAGCATATTTTCTCAAATTTAAAATATGAGCCTATAAACTCAAATATAAATAGCCACAAAACAGGGCGTTTGGATAAGCGGTTACTTGTCACCAGGGCTTTATCAGAAAAATGCAATTGACTCTTCTTCTGATAAAGCGGATATTTTTCAATCCACGAACCACGAACATGTGCGACTAAAGCCGCGGCTACGTGGACACTTCGCTACACGCAACGGGGAAATTGATTTACCAATGAATATTCTGCTTACCATTGTAGTGCTACTCATAACTGGATT
>CAZIJT010000111.1:0-8478 GCA_964539595.1 uncultured Thiohalophilus sp.
TCCGCTTCGTTAACTATTCGGCGCATATGACGTCTGTTATTTTTTTTGCCTTCTTGCTCTTTAGCGCCCCGCCTGCATTGGCGGCCAACGAGGCAGCCTCTCAGGCGCACGAGCAAGGGCGCAAGATTTATAATTTTCGCTGTTACTATTGCCACGGCTATTCCGGTGATGCCCGCACTCTGGCCAGCCGTTTTTTAACCCCGCCACCGCGTGACTTCACCCAGATGCAGGCGCAGCTCAGCAAACGCGACAGCATGATCAGCAGCGTCCATGAGGGCCATCCCAACACCGCAATGGCGGGCTTCGCAAATATATTAACGCCGCAGGAAATCGCACAGGTCGTTGATTTCGTGCGCAACGAATTCATCATCGAGAAAAAAGAAAATACCCGCTACCACACGCTGGAAAATGGCTGGCCCAATCATCAGCGCTATCGTATCGCCTTCCCCTTCGCTACCGGTGAAATAGCCCTGGATGAAAACCCGGAAAACCTGAGTGCCACACAGATAAAAGGTCGCCAGTTATTTCTCGATACCTGCATCAGCTGCCATGATCGCGCACGCGTTCATGATGAAGGTCCTGTTTGGGAAGCCAGCGCCGTATCCTATCCACGCACGAACAGCGTGCTGGACTACCGTAAACTGGACAGCGTCAGTGAGGCTTCGGTCTATGCCCGCCACGATATTGCCCCGGTACTCGATTCAGCGAATAAAAGGGTAAAGAAAGGTGAGCAGCTGTTTCAGGACAATTGCGCATTCTGCCACGGCGCGGATGGCACAGGCAAAAACTGGATAGGTAGCTTTTTACAACCTCATCCACGGGATCTCACCGATACGAATATCATGCAAAGCATGAGTGCAGCGCGACTCAGGCAGGTAATTGAAGAGGGTCTGGTTGACACCAGCATGCCCGCATGGAAAGAAGTACTAAAGAAAACAGAAATTGATGCCTTGATCAGCTACATCCATGTCGCCTTTCACCCTTTGCCCGGCTATAGGCAGGAATAATCACGTCTGCAGGGCGCGTTCACCGTAACGGCGATCTTCCTTAATGGTCAGTCGGTTGCTGCGTGCAAAATTCATAATGTATTCATAGGCAACCGGATTGCTATCAGCCAGTCCTCTTGCCACCACCAGACATTTTTCACCCCCCACGATGCAGGGTTGCACGCTATGCGCGTAGTGCAAACGGTGATCACCATTAAAACTGGCGAGCGTGGAAGAAATACGTTCGATCCAGTCACTGGGGCGCAAACGACCACCATCTTCACGCGTACTGTGAATAACCAGAATTTCTTCTTCTTTACGAGACAAGGCATTTCCCTCTATGCTGGACGCTAAAATCGAATATTGACCTGCAGTCTTTGTCGGCGCAGCCCCCGCAGACTTTAGTACCTTAGAAATTAGTTTCTGTGCATTTTGCAGAAAATAATTTTGTTAAGGTACTTATCTTGTGGTGTATCCAAGTTAGATCATTAGTAAATAGTAGCCTAAACTTTATCGAATGAAACAGGGTAGATAATGGATATTCTTCAAGCCATCAGCACACGCCAGTCGATTCGTGCCTATCTGGATACCCCGGTCAAACCACAAACTATACGCACAATTCTCGATACCGCGCGCTGGGCGGCGTCCGGTGTCAACACCCAGCCCTGGCAGGTAATTGTTGTGCAGGGCAAGAGCAAACAACAACTGGCAGAACGTATTATCGCCGCGCGCGAAGCGGGACTGAAAGAAAACCCGGATTATAGTTATTATCCTGAAAAGTGGCTTGAACCCTGGCGCAGTCGCCGCCTGCAATGTGGCCTGAGCATGTACAAGGCGCTGGGCGTTGGCCGTGATGAGACCGAAAAACGTCAGCAGATCTGGAACCGCAACTATCACTTTTTTGGTGCGCCAGTGGGACTACTGTTCTTCCTCGACAAAAATCTGGGCAGCGGCTCACTGCTGGACATGGGCTTGTTCCTGCAAAATATCATGCTTGCCGCCCAGCATTTTGGTCTGGCCAGCTGTCCGCAGGCATCGCTGGCAGAGTACCCGGATATTGTCAGGGACACACTGCAACTCAACCACGAGCAGATACTCATTGGCGGCATGGCGCTCGGCTATGCCGACATGAGCCAGCCGATCAACCAGTATCGCCTGCCACGCTGTGAGGTCGAGGAATTCACCCATTGGTATGACTAAAGCAAACAACGCCGCGATGCCAGTGCCCTATGTTGGCCGTTTTGCCCCCTCTCCCAGCGGCCCGTTGCATTTCGGCTCACTGGTCGCCGCCCTCGGCAGTTATCTTCAGGCACGTAGCCATGAGGGGCGATGGCTGCTGCGCATCGAAGACATCGATCCACCACGGGAAGTCCCCGGTGCCGCCGATGCCATTCTTAAAACACTGGAAGCCTACGGCTTTGAATGGGACGGCTCAGTAACATATCAGAGTCAACGCCATGCTCTGTATGAACAGGCTCTGTCACAGCTACGCGATAACGGCCTGATCTATGCCTGTAATTGCAGTCGCAAAACCATTGCCGCAAGCAACGCTGATGGCAAGCCTCGACGTTACCCAGGAACTTGTCGGAACAGGAATCTGCCTTTTATTCGAGACACGGGTCAGTGCAGCCTGCGTCTGCACACCGAAGATCGGCAACTGCATTTTAACGATGTCATTCAGGGTGAGATCAGCCAAAATATGGCTGAGGATAGCGGCGATATCATCCTCCTGCGGCGTGATGGTTTGTACGCCTATGCCCTCGCCGTTAGCGTAGACGACATGCAGCAGGGTATTAGCGAAGTCGTGCGTGGCCGTGATTTACTAGATACCACCGCAAGCCAGATCTACCTCATGCAACAACTCGGCGGCAGCGCACCCCGTTACGCTCATCTGCCCATCGTCACCAATACAGCCGGCGATAAACTGAGCAAACAAACCGGCGCACAGGCGCTGCCGCTGGACAGGCCGGTGGCACAGCTCTGTCAGTCACTACGCTTTCTGGGGCAGTCACCGCCCCCTGATCTTAATCACGCCACAGTCGATGAATTCTGGTACTGGGCACGACAAAACTGGCAGCTAAGAGCGCGGCTGAACGAATCAAATGAAATGTCAGCTCCGTCAGGCCAACCTGTCTAAATAGCTGATTAGGTGTTACTATTTCTGTAAGCTAATTGTTTGATGGACAAAATCATGGCCGCAATACTGGAACAAACAACGCCCGACGCTGAAGCCGCTTTTCTGACTGCCTTTCGCGGCTCCTTCACCAGTATGCTGCGCTGGCCACAACTCGATGCATTGTGGCAATTACTCCGCAAACAGGATCACAAGCGTTGGTATATTTATGCCGTGGGCGAAGCACCCCCGCTGACCTGTGCGGACAGTACACAACTGCATCGCTTCATCGATGAAATAGACAAATTAATCCGCCAGGAACATAAAGAAGACTACTGCGGCATTGTCTATGCCGATAACCGAGAGCAACCGAATTTCATCAAAATATATGATCCAAACAATCTTGGCGTATCCTGCGGTTTCAGCGACAATCCGCCCCTGCCCGGCTGGATACTGTCACTTGAAATGCCCACAGATCTAAGTAAGCTGCCACAGGCAGGCAACCGTCGCCGCTGGTGGCAGAAACTTTTTAACTAATCCTACTTAACTAACAAGTACAATAAATACGCGCATAGACGCCGCCATTAAAAAATTCATGACAAACGAGCAAGAACAATCCACTACCAACGATACTGACCTGTCAAAAATTGATAACTACGAAAAATATCTACTCAACAGTAAAGCGGCCATCGTTCAGAAACTACGGCAACTAGGTAAAAGCAAAAATAACATTACGGCTCATTTTGGTGGCGGCAAGTATTCCCTGCTCACCCAGGTTGTTGATGTGCTAACGGATAAAAATCTGGTGGTATTGGACTATGGCTCTAATGAAGCCACTAATAAAAAACTACTAGAAAGCAAACACATCGTATTCAAAACTCAACATGAAGGGGTTACTGCGCAGTTCAGCAGCAAGTCACTGCAAAAGGCCAAACTACACGGTAAACCCGCCTTCGCCTGTGCCATTCCCGAAGCCTTGCTCTGGGTTCAGCGACGCGAATTCTATCGAGTACGCATCCCGCTGCGCGATCAGGTTTTCTGCGAGTTAATACATGATGAGGACATTCTGGTTTCTTATCCGGTACTTGATATCAGTATTGCCGGACTGGCCATCCGCGTTGATGCAGCGAAATATCCTATCGAAGCCGGTATGCCCTTCAATGGCACGCGTCTGATTCTACCGGAAGAAGAATCCGGTCTGGTCAATATTGAAATTATGAATCAACTGCCACTGAAACATGATGAACCTGATGGCAGTCAACGTTTTGGCTGTCAGTTTCAAAACATCAGTACCGATATTTCTACTAAAATACAGCGCTATATTTATGACATCGAATTGATGAATCGTCAGACAAAAGATTGAGCTTCTGGGCAACACTCTGAGATTGAGTCATAGCACGTTGCTCTGAAACCAATGATCAGATAATAATTGTATCGACTGCATCCCTAATTTTTATCCCGGAGAAAACCATGGCGCAGGAAAAAATCTATCCCGTTCCCAACGACATCGCCGCCCGTGCGCACATCACTGAGGCTGATTACCGTCGTCTCTATCAACAGTCCATCGATGATCCCGCCAGCTTCTGGGCCGAACAGGCCATGGCGTTTCTCGACTGGCACAAACCCTGGGACACGGTGCTCGACTGGGATTACAAAAAAGGCCATATTCGCTGGTTTGAAGGCGGTAAGCTCAACGTCAGCGTCAACTGTATCGACCGGCATCTAGCCAGCCGGGGCGATCAAACTGCGATTATCTGGGAAGGCGACGATCCTTCGGTCGATAAAAAAATCACCTACAACGAATTGCATGAGCAGGTTTGTAAACTGGCTAACGTGCTCAAGAGCCGGGGCGTAAAAAAAGGCGACCGCGTTTGCATCTACATGCCGATGATTCCCGAAGCCGCCTATGCCATGCTCGCCTGCACCCGCATTGGGGCGGTGCATTCAGTTGTCTTCGGTGGTTTCTCACCCGAAGCGCTGAAAGATCGCATCCTGGATTCCGACTGTCAGCTCATCATCACTGCTGATGAAGGCTTGCGCGGCAGTAAAGCCGTGCCCCTGAAAGCCAATACCGATCAGGCAGTCGCGCATTGTCCTAACGTGCATACTGTTCTCACCGTCCGTCGCACCGGCGGTAAAATTGACTGGAATGGAAAACAGGATGTCTGGTATCACGAATTAATGGAACAGGCCGATGTAGATTGCCCCGCTGAAGAAATGGATGCCGAAGATCCTTTATTTATACTTTACACGTCCGGCTCCACCGGCAAACCCAAAGGCGTCGTGCATACCACCGGCGGCTATTTACTGTATGCCGCGATGACCACCAAATATACCTTTGATCTACATGATGGCGATATTTTCTGGTGCTCAGCCGATGTCGGCTGGGTGACCGGCCACAGCTATACGGTTTACGGCCCCCTGGCGATTGGCAGCACCACCCTGATGTTTGAAGGTGTTCCCACCTGGCCGAATGCCTCGCGTTTCTGGGAAGCGGTGGACAAACATCAGGTCAACGTTTTCTATACTGCCCCCACCGCCATTCGCGCACTGATGCGCGAGGGTGATGAGCCAGTGAAAAAAACCTCGCGCAGCAGTCTGCGCATTCTTGGAACCGTGGGCGAACCGATCAACCCGGAAGCCTGGCAGTGGTACTACCGCGTGGTCGGTGATAGCCGTTGCCCCATCGTCGATACCTGGTGGCAAACCGAAACCGGCGGCCACATGATCACGCCGCTGCCCGGAGCCACTCCACTCAAGCCCGGCTCCGCCAGTCGCCCCTTCTTTGGCGTTCAGCCGGGTCTGATGGATGGCGATGGCAAACTGCTTACCGAGACAGAAGCTAGCGGCGCACTCGTCATGTGTCACCCCTGGCCCGGACAGATGCGCACCCTCTACGGTGATCATGAGCGTTTTATTGAGACCTACTTTTCGACCTATCCCGGTTATTATTTTTCTGGCGATGGTGCTCGCCGTGATGCCGATGGCTATTACTGGATCACCGGACGCATGGATGATGTCCTCAATGTTTCCGGCCACCGCATGGGTACCGCCGAAGTCGAAAGTGCGCTGGTATTACATGAGGCCGTGGCCGAAGCCGCCGTGGTCGGTTTTCCACATGAGATTAAGGGCGAAGGAATTTATGCCTATGTCACCTTAATTAAAGGTGTAGAGGCCACCGATGCATTGCGCAAAGAACTGGTACAACAGGTAAGAAAAGAAATCGGTCCCATCGCCTCACCGGACGTGATTCAATGGGCACCCGGCCTGCCCAAAACCCGTTCAGGCAAAATTATGCGTCGTATTCTGCGTAAAATTGCAGCTAACGAACTGGACAATCTGGGAGATACGTCGACTCTGGCCGAACCGGCTGTTGTCGATGAGCTGATTGAAAACCGGGCAAGCAGGTAGCCTCAAAAACATCCTTTCAACGCTAAGGCGCAAAGGACGCAAAAAAATGCAGGGTGGAGTTGAACCCAGCCCAAAGGCTGTATATCAAGTGGAGGACATTGAGTCTTTTCTGCCGGGTAACTTGCGATAGCGGGAACACTGAGGGAAATATCCAAGATCCTGAGCAGATTTAGATACTGCCCTTTCTACATAAAGATGAGCCATCAATCGCTAAAGAAAACTTTGCGTCCTATGCGCCTTCGCGTCTCCGCGTTGAAACACATTCTATACAGGCAAACCAGCTGTTCAGCGCAACTCCATCAGCCGTCGGGCAAACAGATCCTGCCAGCCGGTACCGATAGACTTTTCGTACAACCCCTGAATAATGGTGCGCTCATTTGGCTTGCGCATTCTTAATACTTCAAACCTGTCCTTGCGGTTGTCTTCCGGGCGCAGATCAAACAACTCGAAAGAACCGATATAAACCAGTTTTCCCGGATGTACCGTCACAATATGCTGATAGGCATTAATTTTTTCCCGCACCAAATTATAGCGTTCATTAAGCGTGGTCATGGAGGAGAAAATATATTGCCCCGGCTCCAGATTCTCCGCCATGAAATTACCATTTTTATAAATCAGCACACGCGGTGGCCGGTTAAAAGGACGAATGTAAACCTTGCCGTATTGGCGCAAAGTCACCTCAGTCACCCGTTCAGGAGCCTGAATATTACCGAAAATCATCCCCATTTCTGGCGACTTGATGTCTAACGGGGGGGCAACACCGGCACCCACGCTACTGCATGCATTAAGCACTAATAGTAGCGGCATAAGAAAAATAGTGAGTCTAAGCATAGCTCCTCATCAACGTGGTCGGGTTAAACTGATGATTTGGCAAATAACATTCACATAACGTGCCAATTAACTAAGCACTTTTCAATCCTGTAAAAACAAAAAAGGGCCGTAAGGCCCTTTTTGTTATCTTGCTGTTTCAAGCTTATTCATCCGCACCCACGGCTTTCATGCTCAGACGAATACGACCCTGTTTATCAATCTCCAGCACCTTAACCTTGATGATTTCACCTTCGCTAAGTTTGTCGCTGACATTCTCGACCCGCTCTTCACAGATTTGCGAGACATGAACCAGTCCGTCTTTGCCCGGCAGGATAGTAACAAAGGCTCCGAAGTCCATCAGTTTGGCCACCTTGCCTTCGTAGATCTGACCGACTTCAACATCGGCGGTCAGGCGTTCCACTTTCTCACGCGCTTCATTGGCGGCAGCCTGATCACTGGAGGCAATCTTGATGGTGCCGTCATCGCTGATGTCGATAGTCGTACCGGTTTCTTCAGTAATCGAACGAATGGTCGCGCCACCCTTGCCGATCACGTCACGAATCTTGTCTGGGTTGATCTTGAAGGTCACATAACGTGGAGCAAATTCAGACAGCTCTTCGCGTGGTTTGTCGATCACCGCATTCATTTTCTCAAGAATATGCAGACGGCCTTCTTTGGCCTGATCCAGGGCAATTTCCATGATTTCACGGGTAATGCCTTCGATCTTGATATCCATTTGCAGGGCGGTAATACCGTTCTCAGTACCGGCCACCTTGAAGTCCATGTCACCCAGATGATCTTCATCGCCAAGAATATCGGTCAACACCGCAAACTTGTCTTCTTCTTTAATCAGTCCCATGGCGATACCGGCAACAGGAGCTGTTAAAGGCACACCCGCATGCATCATCGACAGGCTGCTACCGCAGACCGAGGCCATCGAACTTGAACCATTGGATTCAGTAATTTCAGATACCACGCGCAGCGAATAAGGATATTCTTCCATATCGGGCATCACACCCAATACGCCACGTTTGGCCAGACGACCGTGACCGACTTCACGACGCTTCGGCGTACCGACACGTCCGGTTTCGCCGACAGAATAAGGAGGGAAATTATATTGCAGCATGAAGGGGTCGCGATAGGAACCTTCCAGCGCAT
>CAZIJT010000112.1:0-6523 GCA_964539595.1 uncultured Thiohalophilus sp.
TGCTTCGTCCGGGTTAACACTTTCACCCTTGCTGACATGGATGATACTTATTTTCCCGCTTACCGGTGCCTGCACCTCAGTTTCCATTTTCATGGCTTCGGTGATTAATACTGGATCGCCCGCCTGAACGCTATCGCCTACCTCTACCAGTACATCGACAATAATGCCGGGCATGGCGGTAGTGACGTGGCCGGGTTTTGATGCATGTGGGCGCTGGCCGGTGAAATGATGGGTTTCTTCACCTTCATGTGCGAGAGATACTTCATCGAGTGCTTCGAGCATGAGTTCTTCTGGTACGCCGTCGACACTAATATAATAGGGACGCTGATGCTGTTTCGGATAGCCGGTGCCGGTGATTTTAATATGGTAACTTTCACCGTGCATGGTGATGTTAAATTCAGTTGCTGCTTTGCGATTAGTTGCTTCAACGTCAGCGGGTTCCAGAACTTCAGGAATCAAACTGTTATTATTGCGCTGTTCAAGAAAGTCTCGGCCAAGGTCGGGGAACATAGCATAGGTTAATACGTCTTCATCAGTATGTGCAGTGGCACCGATTTCATTTTTTAGGTTGTCCATTTCTGGCTTGAGTAGATCTGCCGGGCGACAGTCGATCACATCCTCATTGCCAATCGCCATGTGCTGAACCTGTAAACTAATTTTTCCCAGTGCCTTTCCGTATCGGCCTTGCAGGTAGAGTTTTACTTCGTTGGTAATGGTTTTATAACGCTCACCAGTAAGCACATTCATCACCGCCTGAGTACCGACAATTTGCGAGGTCGGGGTGACCAGGGGCGGGTAACCCAGTTCCTTGCGCACTTGAGGAATTTCTTTTAGCACCTCATTCATTTTTGGCAGAGCGCCCTGTTCTTTGAGTTGGTGAGAAAGATTGGAAATCATACCGCCGGGCACCTGATTCACCTGCACTCGCGTATCAAGCCCGGTATATTCACTTTCAAACTGATGATATTTTTTTCGTACTTCATAAAAGTAAAAACCAATTTCCTGTAACAGCGGCAAATTCAGTTTGCTATCGTATTGCGTGCCTTTAAGCGCAGCGACCAGGCTTTCTGTTGGGGGATGACTGGTGCCGCCGGAAAAAGCGGAGATAGCGGTATCGATGCCGCTAATACCATTTTCAATTGCTTTATAGTGACACATGCTGGCGAGTCCGGCGGTGGCATGGCAGTGTAAATGAACTGGAACGTTTAATGTTTCTACCAGTGAGCTAACCAGTTCAGCGGTAACCTGTGGCGTTAGCAATCCGGCCATGTCCTTGATGGCAATGCTGTCGCATCCTATTGATTCCATTTCTTTGGCCAGAGCAACAAAATGCTCAAGCGTATGTACGGGTGAGGTGGTGTAACAGATCGCGCCCTGGGCATGTTTGTTGGCTTTTTTAACGGCCTCAATTGAAACGCGCAGGTTGCGTACATCATTCATGGCATCGAAGATGCGAAAAATATCCATGCCATTATCTGCTGTGCGGGCAATAAAGTTACGCACTACGTCATCGGAATAATGTCGGTAGCCGAGCAGGTTTTGTCCGCGCAACAGCATTTGTAATTTAGTATTAGGTAGCGCCTCACGTAGCTTGCGTAAACGTTGCCAGGGATCTTCTTTTATAAAACGTATGCAGGCATCAAAGGTCGCGCCGCCCCACATTTCCAACGACCAGTAGCCAACCTTATCGAGCTTTTCACAAATGGGCAGCATATCTTCGATACGCATACGGGTAGCGATTAACGACTGATGGGCATCACGTAAAATGGTTTCAGTTATTTTGATCTGTGACATAAATGTCGTTTCCTTAAAATATGAAAAAATCTAATGCAAAGGCGCGAAGACGCAAAGAATAAGCTTGAATACAAACCATTCAATTTTAAACAAATTATTCCTTTGCGCTCTTTGCGTCCCTGCGCCTTTGCGTTAGATGTTAGCCGCTGTGTTGAATTTCAATATTTATAATCCCATGTTTGCTGCAATCGCGGCGGCAATCGCGGCAGCGGCTTCACGGTTAGATCGTTTGAGTGAATAGTTCACCAGCTCCGGATGCGTCTCGATAAAACTGGTATCAAACTTTCCGGTTTCAAAATCCGCTGACTTTAAAATTTCCAGATGAAAGGGAATGGTGGTTTTGATCCCATACACACCGATGTCGCGCAGGGCGCGAATCGCGCGGTCGATGAGTGAATCCCAGTCCAGCGCCCAGACGATGAGCTTGGCGCACATGGAGTCGTAGTAGGGCGGGATTTCGTAGCCGGTATAAATAGCGCCGTCGGTACGCACCCCCGGACCACCGGTGGCGAAGTAGCGAGTGATGCGGCCAAAGCTGGGCAAAAAATCATTTTGTGGATCTTCGGCGTTGATGCGAAATTCTATCGCGTAGCCTCGACATTGCACCTCACTTTGCTGGTATTTTAATTTTAATCCGCCTGCGATACGGATTTGCTCACGGACGATGTCGATGCCGGTAATGGCTTCGGTGACAGGATGTTCAACCTGTAGCCGGGTATTCATTTCCATAAAATAGAAATCATCCTTGTCATCGAGTAAAAATTCGACTGTACCCGCATTGGTGTAGCCCACCGCTTTGGCTGTGCGCACGGCAAGTTCGCCAATGTACTCACGTTGGCTATCAGAGAGCTGAGGGGAAGGGGCGATTTCAAGTAGTTTTTGGTGGCGACGCTGGATGGAGCAATCACGCTCGAATAGATGGATGACATTGCCGTAGCTATCAGCCAGAATCTGAACCTCGATATGGCGGGGATTGGCAATGAATTTTTCCATGAAAATCTCAGCCCGACCAAAGGCTTTTTCTGCCTCAGAAATTACCCTGTCGTAGGCGCGGTTGAGTTCATCCTCGTCTTGACAGCGGCGAATCCCACGGCCACCTCCACCACAGGTGGCTTTGAGCATTACCGGGTAACCGATTTTAACCGCCAGTTGCCGCGCTTCCTCGAGGCTGGCGAGGTTGCCATCACTGCCGGGGGTGACCGGCACACCGGCCTCACGCATCGCCTTGCGTGCCTCGGTTTTATCGCCCATGCGCTGAATGACCTCAGCCGAAGGGCCGATGAAATAGATATTGCGCCGAGCGCAGGCTTTGGCCAATTCTGGGTTTTCCGAGAGAAAGCCATAGCCGGGGTGCAGAGCATCACAGCCGCTGGCAACGGCAAGGTTGACCAGCCGGTGAGCATTCAGATAGCCTGCCACGGCATCCGGTCCCAGACTGTAAGCTTCATCCGCCTTTTTTACATGCAGGGCGTAGCGGTCGGCTTCGGCATAGACGGCCACGGATTTGATGCCCATTTCTGCGCAGGCGCGGACGATACGCACCGCAATTTCGCCTCGGTTGGCGATAAGAATTTTTTTAATCATGGTGGTTGGTATTGCAAGGCAGCCTTTCCCTGTAAAATCAGTCGATTGTGCAGCTTGAAACGTTGGAATCAGCCATTTGCGACATACTAGCGTTCCGAGCCACATACTGCAGGTTTAAGTAAATGTGAGCAGGCTGTCAAGCCGGAGTGGCTGAAAAGGACATATAGAGCCGGAACAGGCGGATTTCCAAAGGAATTTTTGACACAGCCACTACACCTCTATAAAATCCGCGGGCTATGACAGAAGGGCGTGAAAAAGAGTGTCAACGGCTCCCATTTAAGGTTGATCCCTTTCGTTCTGCGCACGATGAGCTTGAGCTGGATTCCAGCGTGCCTCTGGCGCAGATGAAGCGCCTGGCTGCCATGCTTTACCAGACTGATGGAACGGTCACTGCCAGCTTACGGTTTACGCTTGATATTCTGGGGGTTGCGACCCTGCAGGGTCGATTGCAGGCGGGGCTGGATTTGATTTGCCAGCGTTGTATGGAGCCGGTGCATATTGATGTGGATACGTCACTGGCTCTGGGTTTCTCCCGCAGTAAAGCCGGGTTGGAGAAAATCCCAACGACTCTGGAGGCTGTGCAGGCCGAAGCGGGGCAGGTGGATTTACTGCAATTGCTGGAAGACGAAATCATGTTGGCCTTGCCGCAGATCCCACGGCATGCAGACACCGAGTGTCAGCCATCGGCGATGGCAGATGACATTGCCAGGATTGAAAGTTTGGTAGAGAAACAGGAAAATCCGTTTAGCATTCTGGCTGGATTGAAAACGGATAAAGAACACTGAGTTAGCGCTGGAAAATTCCAGCGCTGATTTTATTAAAGTTTAAAGTGAATGAGGAATTATCATGGCAGTACAAAAGAGTCGTAAAACCCCATCTAGACGCGGTATGCGTCGTTCGCACGATGCATTGACAGGTCGCGCCGTATCAATTGAACCGACTACCGGTGAAACCCATTTGCGCCACCACGTTAGCGCAGACGGTTTTTACCGTGGCCGTAAAGTGGTTGAAGTCGAAGAAGACTAAATCCTGTTGCTGGGTTTGTCCTGACAACATACGCAGGACAGCCAAACGGGAAGACAAACGGGACATGATGTAAGTCATGTCCCGTTGTTTTATGTATAAGATTATCAATAAGCAAAATTATTCTGGATGACAAATAACAGCATTACTATTTCACTTGATGCCATGGGCGGTGATTTTGGTCCTGAGGTGATCATTCCTGCGGCCATCAATGCGCTGCGACAACATCCTGCCCTGATCCTGATTCTTGTCGGTGATGAAGAAAAACTGACAACGGTACTTAAGGAGCAGGGGCGTTCCGTATCTGATCGCCTGCAAATCCAGCATGCCTCGCAGGTGGTGCATTCGGATGAACCCCCGGCGCAGGCGTTGCGGGGCAAAAAAGATTCCTCCATGCGTGTCGCGATCAATATGGTCAAAGAAGGTCGGGCGCAGGCGAATGTCAGCGCGGGCAATACCGGAGCCTTGATGGCGACCGCGCGTTTCGTTCTGAAAACTCTGCCCGGTATTGATCGTCCGGCTATCTGTACTATGTTACCCAACATGAACAACGGCCATGCGCATGTGCTGGATCTGGGTGCGAATGTCGATAGCAGTGCGCAGGCCTTGTTTGAGTTTGCAGTGATGGGCGCAGCACTGGCCACAGCGGTTGATGGCAATGAACGACCCAGCGTGGGATTACTCAACATCGGTGAAGAAGCCATTAAAGGTAACGAGCAGGTCAAACAGGCCGCAGCGTTGCTGGCAGATAGCAAGCTAAACTATATCGGTTATGTGGAAGGCGATGGCATCTATAAAGGTGATGCCGATGTTGTGGTCTGCGATGGTTTTGTCGGCAACGTGATGCTTAAAACCACCGAAGGTGTGGCCAAGATGATCAGCCATTACATGAAGCAGGAATTTAAACGCAACCCGTTGACCATGCTCAGCGGCTTGATTGCTTTACCTGTTTTACGTGCCTTACGCAAACGCATCGATCCGCGCGAATACAACGGTGCCAGTTTTCTCGGCCTGCAGGGGATTGTGATCAAAAGTCACGGCAGCGCCGATGCGCATTCTTTTGCCAATGCCATTTCTGAAGCAGTTATCGAAGTTAAAAAGAATGTACCTGAACTTATTACCCGGCAACTGGAAATCCAGTTAGTCGTGCCGGCCAGTCATGAGGGATCGATGTGATCTATTCACGCATAGCAGGAACCGGAAGTTATTTACCGGAAAAAATACTCACCAATGCTGATTTGGAAAAAATGGTTGATACCACCGATCAGTGGATCACCGAGCGCACCGGGATCAAAAAACGGCATATTGCCGAAGGCCAGACCACCTGCGATTTAGCCGAACAGGCTGCGCTTAAAGCAATTGAAGCGGCGGGTCTTAAAAACGATGATATTGATTTGATCATTGTTGCTACCACTACACCGGATCGCGTGTTTCCCAGTACCGCCTGTTTATTACAGGAACGTCTGGATATTCACGGTTGTCCGGCGTTTGACATACAGGCGGTATGCACCGGCTTTGTTTATGCATTGGGTATGGCGGATATGTTTGTGACTACAGGCAAAGCCAAACATGCCTTAGTCATTGGCGCAGAAACGCTGTCTAACATCGTCGACTGGACTGATCGGGGTACCAGTATTTTATTCGGTGATGGTGCCGGTGCCGTGGTGTTATCGGCGAGCAGCGAAGCTGGTATTTTATCTACCCACATGCATGCTGATGGACAGTACAAAGATCTGCTTACCGTGCATGGCGGTATTTCTGAAAACCCGGATAAATTTAAATCCGGTGAAGCCAAGATGGAAATGCGTGGCAACGAAGTCTTCAAAGTGGCCGTGAATACGCTGGGTCGCATCGTCGATGAAACCCTGGCCGCCAATAATATGCAGAAGTCTGATATCGACTGGTTAGTTCCACATCAGGCGAATATTCGCATTATCAAAGCCACAGCAAAAAAATTAAATATGTCGATGGATCACGTCGTGGTAACCGTTGATGAACACGGCAATACTTCAGCTGCATCTGTACCGCTGGCGCTGGATGTTGCGGTGCGCGATGGTCGCATCAAACGCGGCGATATGCTGCTGTTGGAAGCCTTCGGTGGGGGGTTCACCTGGGGTTCGGC
>CAZIJT010000112.1:6623-8421 GCA_964539595.1 uncultured Thiohalophilus sp.
GCCTCTGACGCACTCGGTTACGATCTCTGGGATGTGGTGCAAAACGGCCCGGCGGAAAAACTTAATCAAACCGATATCACCCAACCTGCCATGCTTAGTGCCGGGGTCGCGGTCTGGCGTATCTGGCAGGCAAAGGGCGGGGCACAGCCTGCGATGATGGCCGGTCACAGTCTGGGTGAGTACAGCGCACTGGTTTGTGCCGGTGCGCTGGATTTTAGTGACGCAGTGAAGCTGGTGGCCGAACGTGGTCGTTTAATGCAGGCCGCTGTGCCCGCCGGTGAGGGTGCAATGGCGGCCATTCTGGGACTGGAAGATGATGCTGTGCGGCAGGTGTGTGACGAGGCTGCCGATGGTGAGGTGCTGTCAGCGGTGAATTTCAATTCACCGGGACAGGTCGTGGTGGCCGGACAGAAAACGGCGGTAGAACGCGCGCTGCTGGTGGCCAAAGACAAAGGCGCAAAACGGGCGCTGTTGCTGCCGGTCAGCGTCCCGTCGCACTGTGCGTTGATGCAACCGGCAGCAGAAAAACTGGCGCAGATTCTGATGAATATAGAAATACGCGAACCGGCAATTCCGGTGTTCAACAATGTGGATGTGCTGGCACAGACCGGCGCTGATGAGATTCGTGCGGCACTGGTTAAACAATTACACAGTCCGGTGCGCTGGGTGGATACGATTCGAAAAATGGCAGCCGAAGGCGCTGATAATTTAATTGAATGCGGCCCCGGCAAAGTGCTAGCAGGATTGAACAAACGCATCGAACGCAGCATGACGGCGCAGGCCGTGTATGATCCAGATACGCTCAATAACGCGCTGGAAAAATAAAGAGGGGAAAACTATGGTGCTTGAAAATGAAATTGCTTTTGTATCGGGTGCGAGTCGCGGGATCGGTAAGGAAATTGCGCTGGAATTAGGCCGCAACGGGGCTGTAGTTCTAGGCACTGCTACTTCAGAAAAAGGTGCAGAAAGCATCTCTAACTATATGAAAGAAAATGATATTAAAGGCGCTGGCATTGCCATGAATGTGACCGATCAGGCCAGCATCGATGCCGCGCTCAAACAGGCCACCGATGAGTTCGGCGCGCCTTCAATTCTGATCAATAATGCCGGTATCACCCGAGACAACCTGCTCATGCGCATGAAAGAAGACGAATGGCAGGCGATTATGGATACCAATCTCAGCTCTATTTTTCGCATGAGCAAGGCTGTATTGCGGGCGATGATGAAAGCTCGCAAGGGACGCATTATCAGTATTGCCTCCGTGGTGGGTGTCACCGGCAACGCTGGGCAGGCTAACTATGCGGCGGCGAAAGCGGGTGTGATCGGCTTTTCCAAATCTCTCGCCCGTGAAGTGGGTTCGCGGGGCATTACTGTCAACGTGGTTGCGCCGGGTTTCATTGATACTGACATGACCCGTGGCCTGCCGGACGCACAGCGTGACGCGTTACAGGCGCAGATCCCGCTGGGTAAACTGGGGCAACCAGAAGATATTGCCAAGGCTGTCGCTTTCCTGGCTTCACCGGGCGCGGCCTATATTAGTGGTGAAACGATTCATGTGAACGGCGGCATGCATATGGCGTAGGCTGTATCTGCGTCAGATCTGTGGAAATGGCCGGGGGTGCGGTTAAAAATTAGCCAATGTTTTTGCTATTCTGTTGCAGATTATCGTGTGTAGATTGTGGAAACCGCTGGAGCTTTTCAATACAATAGGCCACCGCAGAGTTCTGGCTAATTGAACTTTTATTAATTACAGAGGATAAATCGAATGAGCAGTGTTGAAGAACGCGTAGAAAAGATC
>CAZIJT010000113.1:0-8334 GCA_964539595.1 uncultured Thiohalophilus sp.
GCCTTCAGGCGAACATGTGCGGCTAAAGCCGCACCTACAATCTTGCTTCGCTGCACGCAGCGGGGAATTAAACCCACGCAGAGATTAAATTATTTCGCAACGGTTACGTCCATTTTCTTTCGCCTTATACAAACCACGATCAGCACGTTGAAAAATAGATTCTTCCGTATCATCTGCCTGACTTTCGGTTATCCCACAGGAAGCCGTAATCACGACGCGTTCGTCCTTGAAATGAAACGCACATGCTTCAATCATGCCCCGCAATTTATCCAGTGACTTCTGTGCTGCCTCAACATTTGTTTCTGGCATGATAACGGCAAATTCTTCGCCGCCATAGCGTGCCGCAATATCCGTTTCCCTTGTGTTTTCAGCAATCACTTTGGCAATAATTTTCAACACCTTGTCACCGGCAACATGACCGTACTGATCATTCACCGACTTGAATTTGTCCACATCCCAAACCGCCAGCACAAACGGCGAGCCATAGCGTTTGAAACGCGCCAGCTCATCATTGATATATTGATCATAGGCCTTGCGATTGAACAAGTCGGTCAGCGCATCCTTCATCGACTGCTGACGTTCATGTTCAAGCTGGTTACGAAGGGCTTCAATTTCCTGCTCAGCTGTACTCAATTCATTTTTTAAGTGCGCGGAAATATCCATAGATTGTTTATCGCGCAGCAATTCTGTTTGTAAAAAACTATCCATATGGTCACGAATTATTATCACCCGTGACTGTATGTCGGTTTGCAGCATGCTTAGATCATTTGCTTTCTCAACCGACTGCTCGATACCCCGCACTTCTTTTTCAACGGCGGCATTAACTTCTCGCGAACCTGTAATTGACAATTGTTGCAGGCGTACTGTTTCCTGTAAATCGGTATCAATTTCCTGTAACCGCTCAGTTAACTGCTGCAGAAAAGCTTCCAGCTCTTTTTTCTCATTGAAAATTCGATCATGCGCTTCAGCGACCAGTGCCGCAGTGGCTTCCAGTCCCTGCGCCAGTTTTTCCTGCTCGTAGCACGGTTGCAGACGCTGACGCACCAGCCCGGCTTCTACACAGAGATCATTCGGTAGTTCGAGTTTTTCCAGCAGCTCAATTAAAATGCCCGCCGCATAGCTGATATCCTCTGCCGATAATTCACTGATAATATCAACTTCATTTTCACCGTCTTGCTCAGCATCGATGTCGAGACTTTTATCTATCGTCTCACCTGCAGGAACATCGACTGCTGCGGCATTACTCTCAGTTATATTCCGATCTAATTCAGTTTCGGTGGTGATGCCCGGCGCTTCTTCTGTTTCATTTTTTCCTGAACCAAAAAGTTTTTTTATAAATCCCGTTTTTTCTTCATTATTATCTTTTGGACTATTTTTTTGTCTGTCTTTTCCCTGTGCTTCCTTTGAATCTGGTTTTAATTCTAATTCCGATTCTGGTTCTGCCTCATCAGCTTTAATGTCAACCAGATATTCAATGGTCAAGCCCAGCAACTCAGCCATATCTTTGACCAGCTCAGAAATATCTTTTTCAGTTTCCGCATGCTCGATACGTTTACGAAGATGCTTTTCCTGTCGTTGTAGAGAAGCAGGAATTTTTAGCTCATCAAGCAGGATACTTAGACTACTGGCGGGCTGTAATTTAGCCGTTGTTTTCCCCGGTTTTATTTCAGCATCAGAACTGGCAATGGCGGAGGATATGTCGTTGATCAGGGGTCTAAATTTAAGCGCATTATCTTCGTAGCGAAGCTGGCTGCGTAAGCTGTCCAGTTTCTTTTCAAACTGCTCATCACTGGCATCGGATAACAGGGTCAGGCGGGAGGCTAACAGGCGGAGCAGAGATTCAAGCTCGGCCCATTGTTTTTCTTTTTGATCTAACTCATCGAGGCTTTCATAATACTTACGTTGCCATAAATCAGCTTTTCGACTGCTCTTGTCTCCGGTCTGATCGTTCATCGTGAGATTATAGAATGACCCAGATAATTTTCCAGTGACAGTCCCTGATGCGTATGGCGATCCAGCTTAATGGTGGGCGGTAATTCAATTTCCATTGTTAAGGGTAGATGGTCTGAAACTTCATGGCGCAAGGCGCAGGTATTTTTTACCGTTAAACCCGAACTGACCAGAATGTGGTCGATATGTTGCTGTGGGCACCAGCTTGGAAAGGTATGCATTTCATCTGTCGGTTCACGAAGTTGTGTTTTGTTAAATAGCAATTTCATTTCCTGACTATCCACACTGCAATTCAGATCGCCCATGACAATCGCATGTGGATAGTCATTAACCCGCTCGGCAATATAATCCAGTTGTCGGATGCGTGCGCGTTTGCTCAGCGCCAGATGCAAAATAAATACCGCGAGCGAATCAGTCTCTGATTCAAATACAGCCTTGATCGCCTGACGCCCCGGGATGATGCCCGGCAACTTGAGATCTTCGATTCGGTTTGGTTTAAAGTGACTAAGAAAGGCATTACTGTGTTGTGCCAGTCGCCCCAGGTTACGATTGACCTGATAATACCAGTAGGGGATGTTTGCACGCTCAGCTAAATACTCGGCGAGGTTAATAAAATTACTGCGCAGACTACCGGCATCCACTTCCTGCAGGCCAATGATGTCATATTGCTGAATTAGCTTCGCAGCACGATCAAGATTTGGTAGCTGTTGTGAGCAGGGTAAAATATGCTTCCAGCTGCCGGTGACGTAATGGCGCATCCGTGATGTGGCAATGCCCACCTGAATGTTATAACTCATAACCCGCAGAATCTGTGCTGCTGATTCCTGCTCAGACATCGTGCTTACCTGCTCAAAAATAATAGGGAATCATATGTAGGTGCGCCTTCAGGCGAACAACCGTGTTTACGCAGTGCATTTTGTACGGCTGAAACCGTGGCTACGGATGAATAGGCAGTAGTGATGAAGTATACCAAGCTAAAACAACGACAGTATTAGATAATTCAACTTATCCCCAAAAACCCAGGCCAGCTAAATCGGGCAGACCATTTCACCCAGCTTGCTAGTCAGTTTAAGGTTTTCACTATAATCCACCGGGCAATCAATTACGCTGACAGTTTTGTCAGCCAGCGCTTTTTTCAGCGTTGGCAGTAAATCTTCTCCGCGCTCAATACGATAACCTTTGGCACCAAAGGATTCGGCATACATGACAAAATCCGGGTTAGTAAAATCGATATTGGATTTGCGTCCAAACTGGTTCATCTGCTTCCATTCGATCAACCCGTAGGCGCTATCGCTCCAGATCAAAATCACAATCGGTGTTTTTAATCGTAAGGCGGTTTCAATTTCCTGTGAGTTCATCATAAACCCGGCATCACCGGTGACCGCAACAACTTTACGATCCGGATAGGCCAGCTTTGCGCCAATTGCACCGGGAACGGCAATCCCCATACTGGCGAAACCATTGGAAATCAAACAGGTATTGGGTAGTTCACAGCGGAACATGCGCGACATCCACATCTTGTGCGCGCCGACATCAGAAATAGCAATGTCTTCCATCTCCATCGCCGTACGCAAATCCCAGATGATTTTTTGCGGCTTCATCGGTACCTGATTGTCATCCTTGAAGCGGTTCATATCTTCAACCAGCGCTTCACGTAATGCGCGCATGGTATTGCCCGTTGCCGGTGAAGCCACTTCCATGATGCGCAACAGGGAATGTTTGATATCGCCCACCACCCCGACTTTAACGGAATAATAAGCATCCACCTCGGCGGGTGACTGATCAATATGAATAATGATGCGATCCTTGCTCGGATGCCAGAGGTAGGGATGATATTCCACCAGATCATAGCCAATGCAAATAATCACATCGGCCTTACTGAAGCCACAACTGATGTAGTCATTAGCCTGCAAACCGGCACTGCCCAGCGCCATAGAATGCTTGAAGGGAACCACGCCTTTGGCCATAAAGGTATTGGCCACCGGGATGCGCAGACGCTCTGCAAAATCAGACAACTGCGCCCAGGCCTTGTTGCGTACCACCCCGTTGCCCGCCAGAATAATCGGATTTTTAGCGTTGGAAATAATGTGTGCAGCCTGTTCCACCTTTTCACCGGGCGGTTCAGGAATGGCCGGTTGTTTAACCGCCAGGGGCACATCATCAACATCCATTTCGGCAATATTTTCCGGGAATTCGATAAAACAGGCACCGGTCTTTTCTGTCTGCGCGACCTTGAAAGCCTTACGCACCACTTCGCTAATAATGTTGGGGGTAAGCAGACGAGAGGAATATTTGGTAATCGGCTGAAACATCAGCTGCAAATCCAGCACCTGATGCGATTCTTTATGCAGGCGGTGGGTACTGGCCTGCCCGGCAATCGCCACCAGCGGCGCATGATCCATATTGGCATCCGCTACTCCGGTTACCAAATTGGTGGCTCCCGGCCCCAGGGTCGCCAGACAAACACCGGCTTTACCCGTTAGCCGACCATAGACATCCGCCATAAAAGCGGCACCCTGTTCATGTCGGGTAGTTATAAATCGAATCGGGGAATCTAGCAGGGCGTCCATGACATCCAGGTTTTCCTCACCCGGAATACCAAAAATATACTCCACCCCTTCGTTTTCAAGACACTTAATGAAGAGCTCAGCTGCCTTCATACGGGTCATCCTCCTTTGCGTCCGTGTTTATCTCGGCGCAAGCACCGAGCAATAACCGCTCTGCGTGCTGCGCCACTATGGAGTGCCTATCGGCCTGACTGAAATTTACTTTAGATTCAGGGCTTAAGCGCAAAAATGCAGCGATATTTCACCGCTGAATCAAGCCCGTGCTATTTACCTGATTCTTTTTTAATCAGGTGGTTCAACACCTCAAGCATGCCCTTACGACCACCCGCCATTGGTCCATCAGTCAGATATTTACCATTCACCACCAGCGCAGGCACGCCGCTAATACCGTATTGTTTCGACAACGCCTTCGCTCGACGCACTTTGGCGTCCACGCCAAACGAATTAAATACACCATCAAAATCTTTTTCTGACACGCCTTGTTCAATAAAGAATTTTTTCACTGACGCAGCTGTATTTAATCGCTGTTTTTTCAGGTGCATGGCATCAAACATAGGCTTATGGATTTTATCCATCACCCCAAGAAAATCAGCCGTATAATAGGCCTTGGCATGCAGCGCCCAAGTCTTATTGAAAATAGCCGGAATGCGGATAAACTCGACATTCTCTGGTTTGTTTTTCAGCCATTTCTGCAAGTCTGGCTCCAGCCGGAAACAGTGTGGGCAGCCATACCAAAATAGCTCCACCACCTCGACCTTACCCGCCTCAACCTGGGTGGGAACCGGTGACTTCAGACGTTTATATTCAATCCCTTCATCATAATTACGCGCCGACACCGATGATAGAAACACGCCCATCATTACCAACATCAACCACGAACGAAGAACATTGCTCATGTTTACTCTCCCTCTATTTCAAGACTGCATCTATATAATTGAGAACGTTGCACAACACATCTTTTCCGCCATGACGAAAAATCTACATCGTGCAAAGCACTCATATTACTAATATCAGTTATCAATGACCATACAATGATTCATAGGTTCCTTATCATTCTACAGGCATAAAAAAAGGGCGGTAAAAATACCACCCTTTTCTTTCGTCCAGCCGCTATTCGCGTTTAGTGCAGGCCGGTAATATATGCTGCCACGGCGGCAATCTCCGCATCCGTCATTTTTACGGCTACGCCGCGCATCATATTCCCAGTGTCATTCTTACGCGCACCACTTCGAAAATCATTCAGAGCTTTAACCACATAAGGTGTGTTCTGCCCACTCAGC
This sequence comes from uncultured Thiohalophilus sp., assembly GCA_964539595.1. Classification (GTDB taxonomy): domain Bacteria; phylum Pseudomonadota; class Gammaproteobacteria; order UBA6429; family Thiohalophilaceae; genus JAADGZ01. Next base: position 5,798 of record CAZIJT010000113.1, read on the forward strand.
TGGGGAAATTTCGCCGCCGGGTTACCTGCCCCCGTTGGCCCATGACAGGCCATGCAAGCCGCCACACCGCTGGCTTTATTACCACCACGGTACAGTTTTTCACCCAGCGTAGTTCCTGACTCATCCGCTGCCCCTGTTTTCACTTTCTGGGAAGCGAAAAACGCGCCCAGATCGGCCATATCCTCTTCGCTCAGGCTAGCAACCTGGGCGATCATCAGTGGTTCCATACGCGCACCACTTTTGAAATCAGCCAGTTGTTTGGAGATATAGGCTGCATGTTGACCTGCCAGTGCTGGCCAGGGAGGATTGGTATTGCCGTCACCATTCATACCATGACAACTAAAACATACCTGCGCTTTTGTTTTACCTGCTTCCGCATTACCGGCAGCCTGACTGGTAGCCGAAACAAAAACAGATAACATCACCAATGAAAACAGAATATTGAACTTCATGAGTTTTAACCAACTATTTGAGTTTAAATATAAATCGAAGTCTTGCGCTTATGCGCCTGCTCCAGGATTATTTGGACTTGCTCACCATATGCGCCACTGCGGCTTTAACATCGGCATCGCTCAGATCCGCACGGCCACCCTTGGCTGGCATCACACCTTTGTCACCCTTAAAACCAGCCAGTGCATGTTTTTCCAGCGTCGCCATGCCCTGTGCAATACGAGGAGCCCAGGCGGCTTTATCGCCAATTTTAGGAGCGCCCGCTGCGCCTGTACCGTGGCATGCAAAGCAGGCAGCCTGGTAAGTTTTCTGGCCATCGGCCTGTGCGGTAGCAACAGAAGCCATCAGAACAACAGTGGTGGCAGCAGTAATGAGTAGATTTTTCATTTATGTCTCCTAAAATTTCGTAGTTATTAAAACGATTAATATGGCGCATTTAACGCGCACAATTTTTCGGTTAATCAATCACTGTTTCTGGCGTAATCGAGGCCGCCAAGTTAGAATCAGTGCCTGTAAAGCTGATTAGTAGTCAGGCGCGGCTTTTATACAAGAAGCCTGTCATAGAATCAAGCGACAGGATTATATCTCACTCCACTATTTGACGTATATCAAAAAATCTTAATCCCTCGCAATTAACTCAGGATTTAGCATGCAAAATCCATTTTCTGTCATAAATTTTCTAATCAGCGTTCCTACCCCCCAGCAGGCTCCCGCCGACAGGGGGGCTGAAGTGGCCTTTGCTGGGCGCTCTAACGCGGGCAAGTCCAGCGCTCTGAATGCCATTACCGGACGTAAGGCTTTGGCGCGAACCAGCAAAACTCCCGGTCGTACTCAACATCTGGTCTTCTTTGAGCTGGATGAGCAGACCCGACTGGTTGATTTGCCGGGGTATGGCTATGCCAAAGTCCCCGACCACGTTAAACAAAAGTGGGGACGCGCCATTAGTGACTATCTGGAAACACGGGAGTCCTTGCAGGGGCTGGTGCTGCTGATGGATATTCGTCACCCCCTTACCGATTTTGATCAACAAATGCTGAGCTGGTGCCAGCATGCACAAATGCCGGTTCACATTCTGCTGACCAAGGCTGACAAACTTAAACGGGGGCCGGCAAAAAGTAGCTTGCTGAAGGTAGAAAAAACACTGGAAGACTATCCAATGGTCTCAGTGCAGATGTTCTCCGCACTGAAAAAACAGGGTGTCGAGGAGGCTCGCGCGGTGCTAAGTCAATGGCTGAGCGCAGATGATGATGAAAGACCGGCCGATTAGCAGGCAAAAAAACCCCGGATCGAATTTCAGGGATGTGGGGTGGGCTGATCCGGGGCGACTAAAATTTGCTATCGCTGCTTGAATCATCACCAACAGGAGAGGAGCTGACTCTATCGGAATAGTCTAGGTGAACTGCCGCTAATTGCTGCCTGTGAACTGTTAAACATTGTTAATCCTGAGCAAATAAGTTGGATATTATCTGGATAGCCTCAGCGACCGGCATAAAAAAACCCCGGAAGTAATTGGGGATTAGCCTTCCGGGGTCAAATGCCCGGCATTGGGGGCCGGGGTGTATACAATTCCCACCAGGGAGGGTTGAGGGAATTATGCGTTGCTGCACGGTAACTATGACTGGCGGGGTTTAAAAAGGTTCAAACTATTTTTGGGCTGCTGAAATAATTTACTGCGGCTGTGGCAAAGGTGGGCAATGCCCACCCTACACTTTAAATGCAGCCCATCTCAATAGGCAATACCCACCCTACCTGGAGTAAAGTGAAATGTAGGGTGGGCACCGCCCACCAGCACCTCTAATGCGCCTCATCCCAGTTATCACCTACGCCCACGTCGACCACCAACGGCACCGCCAGTTCGGCTGCCTCCGTCATGCTGTTTTTAATAATATCCACCGCTTCTTCAAGAAGTTCTTCAGCGACTTCAAACACCAGTTCATCATGTACCTGCATAATCATGCGCACATCCATACCGGTATTTTGTAACACCCGATCCATTTCAATCATCGCGCGTTTGATGATGTCGGCGGCAGTTCCCTGCATCGGTGCATTGATCGCGGTGCGTTCGGCATACTGACGGCGCATGGCAT
>CAZIJT010000114.1:0-8329 GCA_964539595.1 uncultured Thiohalophilus sp.
AACAGGCAAGTCTCTTTGGCTATACCACTATTCCTAAGAAAACAACTTTGCGCCTTCGCGTCTTTGCGTTGAAAATGAATATCATCGAACGCGTTCTACTGACGCTCTGGATCGGCAGCATGTGGGCGATTGGCTATCTTGCGGTGCCGGTGCTGTTTCGAGTGCTGGATGATCGCATATTGGCGGGCATGCTGGCCGGGCAGATGTTTACCCTGCTAAATTTTCTCGGCCTGCTTTGTGGTGCGTTATTATTTACGGGATTAGTGTTTCAGCAAGGTCGGACAGCACTGTCCGGCTGGCGCAGCTGGTTGTTGCTTGGCATGTTGCTACTAATCTGTGTGACTGAATTTGTGTTGCAGCCGCAGATGGCAGAGTTAAAACAGTTGGGGCTGGAGGGTGAACACCTGCAACAGTTCCGCATGCTGCATGGTATTTCATCCATTTTATTTTTACTTAATAGTCTGGCTGGTTTACTGTTAATCGTTCGCGGTGTGCAGAAATAATCGCTCTATTCTGCTATCGGAAAATTTGGATAAATTTTTCATCATACTCAGAAATATCAATCGAGCAAAAACCTGCTACATTCCATAGATACTAGGGTTAATACGTAGGAACGGAACTTGCCAGATTTAATTAAAAATCAGCTGGAAAAACGTTGGGGTCGAATTTTTGAAAATTCATTCGATGAGCTGTTTATATTTCGTGAAGATAACCTGAAATTTGTTATTGTCTCGAAAGGCGCGCTGAAAAATCTGGGTTATAGCATTGATGAGCTAACCAGCATGACGCCGGTTGATATCAAGCCGGAGCTGGACAGGCAACAGTTTGACACCCTGATTGCCCCCTTGCGTAAGGGCGAAGAAGATCTGCTGGTATTTGAGACGATTCACCAACGCAAGGACAAAAGTTTTTATAATGTGGAAATACGTCTACAGCTTGCAGCGGAAGAATCTCCCCCTGTATTCATTGCCATCATTCTGGATATTACCGCGCGCAAGCAGGCCGAAGCGGCCTTGCGAGAAAGCGATCAACGCTATCATGCGCTGGCCAAAGCAGCGCCAGTAGGGATTTATCGTACTGACATGGACGGTCAGTGTGTTTATGTCAACGAGTGTTGGCAGGATATGGCTGGGATGAAACAGGCGCAGGCGCTGGGTGATGGCTGGGCAGCGGCGATACATGCCGATGATCGACAGCGGGTGTTTACTGAATGGTCTACGGCGGCGCTGGCGCAACACGGTTTTCGTACGGAGTGCCGTTTCCAGAAACCGGATGGACAGATCACCTGGCTATTGGCTCAGGCCGAGGCAGAGAGAAATGTCGATGGTCAGGTCATTGGTTATGTCGGCACGGTCACCGACATTAGTGCGCGCAAGATGATTGAAGATAATTTGGCGAATCAGCGGGATATGCTGGAAGAGCTGGTGAGTGAACGCACATCAGAACTTTCTCGCACTAATAATGAGCTGGAGTCCTTTAGCTATTCAGTATCCCATGATTTACGTGCGCCGCTGCGCGCCATCGATGGCTTCAGCCAGGCGCTGTTAGAAGATTATGCGGCTGTACTGGATGAGACGGGGCAGAATTACCTGCATCGGGTGAGAGCGGCCAGTCAGCGTATGGGAGATTTGATCGATGCGCTGTTGACCCTGTCACGGGTTAGTCGTTACAGCATGAAACGAAAGCCGGTTGCCTTCTCGTTACTGGCAAATGAGGTGGTGTGTGAGTTGCGGGAAAGTAACCCCGAACAGCAGGTTGATGTTCAGATTGCAGATGATCTGCGTGTTGAAGGGGATATTCACTTGTTACGTATTTTGCTGGAAAATCTGTTTTCCAATGCCTGGAAGTACACCTCGACGGTTAAAAATGCGCGGGTTGAGTTCGCGACCCGGGAGGAAAATGGCGAGACCGTATTTTTCGTCAGAGACAATGGCGTGGGTTTCGATATGCGCTATGTGGATAAACTGTTTGGCGCGTTTCAGCGTTTGCATGGCCCTGAGTTTGACGGTACCGGGATTGGTCTGGCAACGGTGCAGCGAATTATCCACCAGCATGGCGGCAAGATCCGAGCCGAGGCTGAAATCGGCAAGGGCGCGAGTTTTTATTTTAGCCTTTAGGCAGGTCGATATGGGGTTTTTCAGCGCGGCGGTAGATAGCGCAGATATGGCCAATGGCCTGCACCAGTTCGGCTGAGCTTTGTTCGAGAATATGATCGATCATTTTCTGACGCGCAGCTTTATCAGCCGCATTGAGACGCAGCTTGATCAATTCGTGATGTTCCAGTGAGCTGTCAATTTCACTCATCACGTTTTCACTAAGACCGGCCTGGCCAATGATCACCACGGGTTTGAGCGGGTGGGCGAGTTTGCGCAAATGGTTGCGCTGATTTTTGTTGAGAGGCATAAGTATGAAAGATACAAGATACAGGGGAAAAGATACAAGGAAAAACACCGAGCTTCGTATCTTTTCTTTTTTATCCTGTATCTGCCTTGAATTCTATGAGTAAAAATAAACGAAGTAAATCCAGTGGCCAGTGGTTGCGTGAACATTTTGACGATGTGTATGTCAAACGGGCGCAGCAGCAGGGCTACCGTTCGCGTGCAGTGTACAAACTGCTGGAGATCGACAAAAAAGATCGGCTGATTCGCCCTGGTATGACAGTGGTGGATCTAGGCTCGGCTCCCGGTAGCTGGTCGGAAGTGGCGGCAAAGCAGGTGGGGCACAAAGGCCGGGTGGTGGCGCTGGACATCCTGCCGATGGACAGCATTGCCGGGGTAGAGTTTATCGAGGGCGACTTTCGTGAACAGGAAATTTACGACCAATTATTAGAAGTGCTGGGGGATACGCCGGTAGACCTTGTAATTTCAGATATGGCACCCAACATCAGTGGTTTGAAAGCAGTGGATCAACCGCGGGCGATGCATCTGGCTGAGCTGGCGCTGGAAATAGCGGAGAAAGTCCTCAAGCAAGGCGGGGACTTACTGGTTAAAGTTTTTACCGGCGAGGGGCTGGATGAGTACAAAAAGACGCTGAGGCCGGCATTTGAGAAAATTATTGTGCGTAAGCCCGACGCGTCCCGCCCCCGTTCCCGTGAGATTTACTTATTGGCTCGAGGATATAGAAGTCGGCCATGATGTGTAGTAACGTAAGTATTGAGAAATTTGCCCGGAAATGCCGGGAAATAGAGGAATTACATTGAACGACCTGACTAAAAATATTCTGTTGTGGGTGATTGTTGCGATCATCCTCATGTCTGTATTTAACAACCTGACGCCTTCGGGAACTGACAACAAACTTGTTTATTCTGACTTCCTACAGAATGTGAAACAGAATCAGGTGCGTGAAGTGTTGATCATGGGGCGCAATATTACCGGGGTGATGCAGACAGGGACTCAGTTTAGTACCTATAGCCCGGAAACCAGTAATACCGCGTTAATCGGCGATCTGATGAATAATGGCGTGAAAATTAATGCCAAGCCGATGGAACAATCTATCTGGACACAGATATTCATTTCCTGGTTCCCCTTCCTGTTGATTATCGGCCTGTGGGTTTTCTTCATGCGTCAGATGCAGGGCGGTGGCGGTGGTCGTGGTGCGATGTCCTTCGGTAAGAGCAAGGCGCGCTTGTTGGGTGAAGATCAGATCAAGATTACCTTTAATGATGTGGCCGGGGTGGATGAGGCCAAAGAAGAAGTGTCCGAATTAGTAGAATTCCTGCGTGATCCGGGCAAGTTTCAGAAACTGGGCGGTAAGATCCCGCGTGGTGTGTTGATGGTGGGCGCACCCGGTACCGGTAAAACCTTGCTGGCCAAGGCGATTGCCGGTGAAGCCAAGGTGCCGTTCTTTACGATTTCCGGTTCTGACTTTGTTGAAATGTTTGTCGGCGTTGGCGCATCGCGTGTACGGGATATGTTCGAGCAAGCCAAGAAGCATGCACCCTGCATTATTTTCATCGATGAAATCGATGCCGTGGGTCGTCATCGTGGTGCCGGTTTAGGCGGGGGTCATGATGAACGCGAACAGACCTTGAATCAGTTGTTGGTCGAAATGGATGGCTTTGAAGGCAACGAAGGTGTGATTGTGATTGCCGCGACTAACCGGCCTGATGTGCTGGATCCCGCATTGTTACGCCCCGGTCGTTTTGATCGTCAGGTGGTGGTGCCGCTGCCAGATATGCGTGGCCGTGAGCAAATCTTAAAAGTCCACATGCGTAAAGTGCCAATTTCCGATAACGTTAATGCCAAGAATATTGCTCGCGGTACGCCCGGTTTTTCCGGCGCGGATCTGGCCAACCTGGTCAACGAAGCCGCGCTGTTTGCCGCGCGTGCCAACAAGCGTCTGGTCGAAATGGATGACTTCGAAAAAGCCAAAGACAAGATCATGATGGGCGCGGAACGTAAGTCCATGGTCATGAGTGAAGATGAGAAAAAACTCACCGCCTATCACGAAGCGGGTCATGCGATTGTCGGCCTGAAAGTACCCTCGCATGATCCCGTTTATAAGGTCAGCATTATTCCCCGTGGCCGTGCCCTGGGTGTGACCATGTTTTTACCGCAGGAAGATCGCTATAGCTATAGTAAGGAACGACTGGAAAGTCAGATCTCCAGCCTGTTTGGCGGACGCATTGCCGAAGAGCTGATTTTTGGTTCGGAGCATGTGACCACCGGTGCGTCGAATGATATCCAGCGTACCACCGAGCTGGCGCGTAACATGGTTACCAAGTGGGGGCTGTCAGAAAAACTGGGGCCTTTGACCTATAGCGAAGAAGAAGGTGAAGTCTTCCTCGGCCATTCGGTCACCCAACATAAGAATGTCTCGGACGAAACCGCGCATATTATCGATGAAGAAATTAAAAACATTGTTGAGCGTAACTACAAACGTGCGCGTCAGGTTCTGGAAGACAACACTGACATATTACACGCCATGTCGGATGCGCTGATGAAGTTTGAAACGATTGATAAGGATCAGATTGCTGACATCATGGACGGTCGCACACCGCGCAATCCGGATGGCTGGGATGACAATGAACCGCCCACAAATACACAGAAGCGTTCATCTGACAGCAAAGATGATAAAGATAACAAAGGAACGATAGGTGGTCCTGCGGGCGAACATTAAAAAATGGGGCGGAGTCTGAGTTTCAGGTGTCGGAGTCAACATTTAACGCTCTTAAATCTGAAATCTTTGTTGCATGTTGACTCCGACACCTGAGATCAAGCTTGCCGATGGAGTCCTCCTGTTTGTCGAACACCCCGGAATCGGGGTGTTTTTCATTGGAAAAAATAAAAGGAAATAAGCCATGATGCAGGTACCTGAAAAACAGCAGCAGATTCTCATTGCCCATTCTGGACTTATTCACCGTGTGGTAAAGGCCTGTGCAAATCGGGCGCAGGTACCGGATCTTGATCAAGTCTTATTTCAGGCCGAGCAAAATGACTGGCATACGTTGGTTAAAGCCATTCGCCGGATACTCAAGGGTGAGCGTAACCTGAGCGCTTTTCGTGAACTGGATGAAGAAGATCTCGTTATTATTGAGTCGATTTTGCGAGGGCTACAAAATCCTGAAACCCTGCCCAGTCTGGATGCGAATTATGATCCCAAGGTTGCCGCGCCGGGGATTGCCTCGATGGTCGATACAGTGCGCCGAGGTAATGTCGAAGCCCTGCAAATGGTTTCCAATATGGCCGTGCAAATGCATCAGTCCGGTGGTGACATGGGACGTCTGGCGGCGATCATGCGACCTTTGATAGAAGGCGAGCGTGATCCCGACAAACTCTGTGAAGGCTTTACCGATGCCGGTCAGCAACTGGTGCTGGACATTCTTGGCGAACTGACGAAACTCGAAGCTCACTGACAACTATGAGTGCAACGGTGGGTACGACTGTAGGTACGACTGTAGGTACGACTTCAGTCGTACTGGCAAGCTGCCATAGCCGGAGTCTGGATTTTTCCTGCCCCCGAATCATGGGGGTTCTTAATGTTACCCCTGATTCCTTTTCGGATGGTGGCCGATTTATCCACGCCGATGATGCTCTGTATCAGGCAGAAAAAATGCTGGCTGATGGGGCTGATATTATTGATATCGGGGGTGAGTCTACCCGACCCGGCGCACAGGCCGTGTCGGTTGATGAAGAGCTGGCACGGGTCATCCCCCTGATTGAACGTATACGTCAGCAGAGTGATGTTTTTATTTCCGTGGATACCAGTAAGGCCGTTGTGATGGCTGAGGCCGTGTCGGCGGGTGCCGACATGATTAACGATGTGCGCGCCTTGCGTGACGATGATGCGCTGGAAACCGCTGCCAGGTTAACTACGCCGGTGTGTTTAATGCATATGCAGGGTGAGCCGCGTAGCATGCAGCAGCAACCGCAGTATGAAAATGTGCTGGCCGAGGTGAAAGCGTTTCTTGATGAACGGATTGCTGTTTGCGAGAAGGCGGGTATTAACCGCGAGCAGATGGTGGTTGACCCCGGTTTTGGTTTTGGCAAGACGCTGCAACACAATCTGAGCCTGTTTCGCCAGTTAGCCGATTTACAGTTATTCGGATTGCCGATTCTGGTGGGGGTCTCGCGCAAATCCATGATTGGCGCAGTGCTGGATATTCCGGTTGAACAGCGTATGGCGGCCAGCGTCGCGCTGGCGGGATTGGCTGTGTGGCTGGGAGCCTCTATTATTCGCACACATGACGTGCGTGAAACCTATGATGCCGTTAAAATGTGCCATGCAGTGGCGCAGGCGGGCGGTGATTTTTAACGCAAAGGCGCAAAGACGCGAAGGACGCAAAGTTTTGCTTTTAATGGAAAGTAGATATAACGCATCAAATCCACCGGGTTTGTCTTATTAAGAGCCTTTGCGAACTCTGCGTCTTCGCGCCTTCGCGTTGAAATAAATTTGTAATTTGAAGGAAAAGAAATGAGTCGAAAATATTTTGGAACGGATGGTATTCGTGGTCGAGTTGGGGAATTTCCAATTACCCCGGAGTTTGTGCTTAAACTGGGCTGGGCGGCGGGAAAAGTGTTAGCTCGACGCACGGGTGGCAAGATCTTGATTGGCAAGGATACGCGGATTTCGGGCTATATGTTTGAGTCGGCATTAGAAGCCGGACTGTCCGCTGCGGGGGTAGATTGTCACTTGCTCGGCCCCATGCCCACTCCGGGTATTGCCTATCTTACCCGTGCGCTGTTTGCCGAAGCGGGCATCGTTATTAGTGCTTCACACAATCCTTACCACGACAATGGTATAAAGTTTTTTTCTGCTCAGGGCAGCAAGCTAGCGGATGAGGTGGAGCTGGCGATTGAAGCTGAGCTGGATAAGGAACTGAGCTGTAACGAGTCTTCAGAGTTGGGCAAGGCGGCGCGGGTGGAAGATGCGGCGGGTCGTTATATCGAATTCTGTAAAAGCACCTTCCCCAATAAATATGATCTGCGCGGCATGAAAATTGTGGTGGACTGTGCCAATGGTGCGACTTATCACATTGCTCCCAAGGTGTTTGCTGAGCTGGGGGCGACGGTATTTGTTGTTGGCGACCAACCCGATGGCCTGAACATCAACGCCGGTTGCGGTTCGACTCATATGGAACTGTTGCAGAAAAAAGTGGATGAATTCCAGGCCGATATCGGCATTGCGCTGGACGGTGATGGTGATCGGGTGCTGATGGTGGATGCAACCGGTCGCATCATCGACGGTGATGAATTACTTTATGTGGTGGCCATGCATCGGCAACAGACCGGTACACTCAACGGCGGGGTGGTCGGTACATTAATGAGTAATCTGGGGCTTGAACACGCTTTCAGAAACGAGAAGATTGCCTTTAAGCGCGCCTCGGTGGGTGATCGCTACGTGATGGAACGCCTGCTTGAAGATAACTGGATACTGGGTGGCGAGTCGTCCGGGCATATTATCTGTCTGGATCGCACCACTACCGGCGATGGTATTGTTTCCGCCCTGCAAGTACTGGCGGCAATGAAAGATAGCGAGAAGAGCTTGCAGGACTTATTGAAGGGTATGGAAAAATATCCGCAGGTGCTGCTCAATGTGCGGCTAGCAGAAAAAGTCGATGTGCTGGCACGTGAACCAGTAAAAGAAGCGCTTCGTGGTGCCGAGAATGAACTTGCAGATCGGGGTCGGGTATTATTGCGGGCGTCGGGTACCGAGCCGCTGATTCGGGTGATGGTCGAGGGTCAGGATGCGGCTCAGGTGGAAAGCGTGGCGCAACAACTGGCGGATGTAGTGGAAAACAGTCTTTAAATACACAGAAAAATTCAACGCAAAGACGCTAGGGGCTGTTGATCTTTCAGATGTTAGGCTGATTTTGAGAAAATTTTAGTCC
>CAZIJT010000115.1:0-8211 GCA_964539595.1 uncultured Thiohalophilus sp.
CGGGTTAAATTCCCCGCTGCTTGCAGCGAAGCAAGATTGTAGGTGCGGCTTTTACCCTGCGGGCACAGGTGAGCCACACATGTTCGCATGAAGGCGAACCTACCACTCATACCCCGTCAGCTTGCGGCGGGGAAATTCATTCACGCATAAACGTGTTATTTGATAGTGGTCAGTAATTTGGAACATGGTTTTTAGTAGTTGAAATCATTCGGCCTAAGTCCCCTTCCTATTTCCGCAATGTTTGCTGATCGAGCAATTGATAAAGGTCAAGGTAATTCCTTCTCTTCCGCTTCACTCTGTTGCACAAGATTTATGCGCGGGTCATCGGGATGATGGTGTGCAGGCAAAAACTTATTTTTAGTCTATAAAGACTTAGCAATTAATTCAGGTTTTAATATTGCCTTGATGTGTTTGACATAGATACTGACGTATTTGTGAAGTGAGTATTGAGAAAAATTTTGGTGAATAAATTCTAACTGCAAGAGGGTATATATAATGTTGAAAAAAATAGCAGGTAATAGTGTTGTTGCACTAGCAGTAGCGGTGAGTTTGAATACGGCAGTAATAAGCTCGGTACAGGCAGCTGGCTTTAACGAAGCCATGACCGGCGGAACATTCAAAGGTTCGTTGCGGCCACGAATTGAGTTTGTGGATCAGGAAAATATTAGCGATAACGCTCAGGCAACTACCGTGCGTGGTGCGTTTCAATATACTACCGGATCCTGGATGGGCGTGCAGCTGAAAGCGGAACTGGAAACCGTGATGGGCATTGGTTCTGAAAAATACAATTCATCGACAAATGGCCAAACTCAATATCCGGTTGTTAAAGATCCCAGTGGCGGTCATTTCAATCGCATGTTCCTGTTCCACAAAGCGGAGAATTATAGCGCAGGCTATGGTCGGGATGAGATTGTCTATGATAACTGGCGCTGGATTGGTAATGTTGGCTGGCGTCAGAACCATCAGACATTTAACAGCGCTAAAATTGATGGCAAGGCAGGTGCGATTTCCTATCATGGTGCCTATGTCACCAAACGTTATTCAATTGCCCAGTATGCAACAGGGCAGGATTATAAAAACACTATATTTTTAAATGGTGGTTATGATCTTTCTTTCGGCAAGCTATCGGCTTATTACTATGACTACGAAGTAGATAATACAAATGCTAGCACCCAGACCTACGGTGCTTCACTCTCAGGTGCACCAGGCAGCTTTATTTATCGAGCTGAAGTTGTGTCACAGAAGCGTGACAATAGTGTCGGCACTGACTACTCAGCCAGTTATTATCACCTGAAAGCCGGTATGAAAGTTTCCAAAATGAAATTCCTGCTCGGCTATGAGCTGCTGGGTTCAGACAATGGCAACTATGCTGTGAAGGCAGATTTTGGTACCAACCATAAGTTTAACGGTTTTGCCGATCAATTCCTGGTTACCCCACTTGCGGGTCTGGAAGATACTTATGCCACAGCGGTGATTCCTTTTGCCGGGATGAAGTTTGTGGCCACCTATCACATATTCTCACCGGATAGCAGCACAACCTTTAGCAACTATGGTAAGGAAATCGATTTGGTGCTGGCCAAAAAGATGAATGATAAAGTGACTTTGCTGGGTAAGCTGGCAGACTACTCGGCGGATAGTGGAAATACGTCGGGTACTGGTGGTAATGATGTCACCAAACTGATCGTTCAGGCGGTCTACAAGTTTTAAGCAGTTGTTATGACAAGGCCTGCGTGGGTTGCAAAACCTACGCAGGCTTTTTTTATGAGCAGGCTTCGCTGTTTATAAAAATAGCGTCAACACACCGGTATAGCCATACAGACGTTGCCCCGCGATTTCACCGTTAGCGTAGAAGCCAACGATAGGAATTTCACCAAATACTTCACTAATCATTTTCATTTCTTTGTTGTCATCACCAAACAGGTGACGGCCACGTCCCATGCAGGAAATATAAATGCCGCCTCGTGGTGTCGCATTGCCAATTCTCTTCTTTAGCTCACCAAGCATGCGTTGCATATCCTCTATCGCCGCGCGACCGTCACGGCGGCAAAACATGATGGGTGTATCCGGGGTCATTTGTTCGCCAATCGCAAGCATATTATTTTGAGGGTCGATGCCAACGATGTTGCGCACGATGTAGTCTGCGGTGTCACTGCCACGTATCGGGAAGGCGGCAAAAATATAACCCGCGGCGCGATTGATGTTTTTAGCCAGCACTTCACCAATTTCCTGTTTGAACACATCCAGCGCAGGGCGGTTATCGATGCTGATAGCCATATGGTTATCACAGTCAGTCAGCATGTGCGTCTCACCAATGGGCGTGCAACCCTGGCTGAGTCCCGTTGCGATGGCGATGTCATCATGAAAGACCACCCCGGAAACCTGACCTTCATTAATATCATCGGCAATCTGGAAAAAAAGCTGGCTTTCTGAGGAGGTAATGCCCCCAATTAGATAACCGTTGCCGAGCTTGTCGGATAATTGTTCCAGCACCTGGGGGATTTGGCCATTGCGGGGATCGGCGTGCAGCAGAGCGATGCGTACGCCATTCATTAGCTGATCGGCGTTGTCCTTGCTGAGATGGTGAGTGTCTTCGGCATGGTTAAACAGGCTGAAACTATTTTCAGGAAAGTTAGCCAGCATCATGACCATGGCAGGTTGCTCATAATATTCAGTATTGGTGCAGTTGATTGCTGCACCGACGCTGCCGACCCAGTGTGGGATGCGGGTTTTCTGTTTCAAACTGCGCAGGATGTCGCCGAGATCTTTGGCATAGCCATCGGTGACGTAGAGAAAGGCGAGACTGGCATCATCGCAGTTAGCGGTTTGTTGCAGGCAGTCGTCAACGGCGTCCTGCCAGCGTGACTGATTACTGTGGCCTAGCTTAAAAGGGTTTGAAGTTGTCATGGGCTAAAAATAAAAATCCGCACGCAAATACAGAGATTTGCCTGCGGATAATGTAATAGGTAATGAGCCATTTCGTTACCGAAATGGCTCGTCAGGATCACGCTTTACGCTTGGCTTCAATCAGCTCGTGAATGCGCGGACTCAGAATTAATTCCATCGCAAAGCCCATTTTGCCACCGGGTACGACCAGCGTATTGCGGCGAGACATAAATGAGTTTGGAATCATGTTTAGCAGATAAGGGAAGTCCACACCTTTGGGATCGCGGAAACGAATCACAATGAAACTTTCATCGGGAGTCGGAATATCGCGGGCGATGAAAGGATTGGACGTATCCACTGTGGGCACGCGCTGGAAATTAATATCGGTGCAGGAGAACTGTGGGGTGATGTAATGCACGTAGTCATCCATGCGCCGGAGGATGGTATCGACAATCGCTTCGGCAGAATAACCACGCTGGGCATTATCGCGGTGAATTTTCTGAATCCATTCCAGATTGACCAACGGTACTACACCGACCAGTAGATCGGTGTGGGCGGATACATTGACATCACCATCAACCACGCCACCGTGCAGACCTTCATAGAAGAGCACGTCGGTATCATAGTCAATTTCTTCCCAGCTGGTGAACTCGCCGGGTTTCTGATTATAGGGTGCAGCTTCTTCATCGCTGTGTAAGTAATAACGGCGTTTGCATTTGCCGGTATCACCATAGGCCTTGAAAGTATCGGCAAGCAGATCGAAGTGGTTAGCTTCGGGGCCGAAGTGACTGAGCTGTTTGCCTTCTTTGGCAAACTTGTCAATCGCGACTTTCATTTCGGCGCGGTCATAGCGGTGGTAGCTATCACCTTCGATGATCAGCGGGTTGATTTGTTCGCGGAAGAAAATATGTTCAAACGCATTTTTAACAGTGGTGGTACCGGCGCCGGATGAGCCGGTAACCGCAATCACGGGATGCTTTGCAGACATGGATGCTCCTTAAAGTTTTAATGACTAAAAATAAGCTAAGCTAAAATAAATCTGATCTGAAAAATGCGGCAGGCCGATTTTTCAGGAAATTCTGTTGTCGGCGTTGGTTCTGATCATGCTCTCGTGTGTTGCGGAGCCGATGCCGGAACCAGTTATTTTATCGGAAATTGCAGTTACGCGCTGCTAAATTTACGCCTAAATTAATGTTGTTTATGCGGGTATTAGTTATTTTCTCGGGCGATGGCGCGATAACCGATATCACGGCGGCAGAAGACGCCGTCCCAATGAATTTGATCGACTAATGCATACGCCTGTTTCTGCGCTTCGCTGACGGTTTTACCCAGACCTACGGCGCACAGTACCCGTCCTCCGCTGGTCACTACTGTGCCCTTGCTTGCTGCCGTACCTGCATGAAATACTTTACTAGTCTCAGTTGAAACGCTTGGTAAGCCTTTAATTTCATCACCCTTGCGGTAACTGTCGGGATAACCCCCGGCAGCCAGCACTACGCCGAGCGCGGTGCGTTCATCCCATTCGGTCTGCATTTCATTTAGACGGCCATCCAGCGCAGCATTACACAGTGCTACCAGATCTGATTTTAGGCGCATCATAATCGGCTGAGTTTCTGGATCACCGAAGCGCACGTTGTATTCCAGTACCTTGGGAATTCCTTCGGCATCAATCATCACCCCGGCATAAAGAAAGCCGGTGAAGGGATGGCCTTCGGCGCTCATGCCTTTGACCGTGGGTTCAATCACCTCACGCATGATCCGCTCATGCATCTGCGCGGTAACTACCGGCGCAGGCGAATAGGCTCCCATGCCGCCCGTGTTGGGGCCTCGGTCGCCTTCGTCGCGCGCCTTGTGATCCTGTGAGCTGGCCATCGGCAGGATATGTTCACCATCAACCATAACGATGAAACTGGCTTCCTCACCACTGAGAAATTCTTCGATCACCACTCGATGACCGGCATCACCAAAGGCGTTACCGGCAAGCATGTCGTTAACTGCGGCAATGGCTTCATTTTCTGTTTGTGCCAGAATCACACCCTTGCCTGCCGCCAGGCCATCGGCCTTGATTACAATGGGGGTACCCTGTTTCTTTATATAGGCAATGGCGGGATCGATCTCGGTGAAGTTGCCATACGCCGCCGTGGGAATGTGGTGACGGGCGAGAAAATCCTTGGTGAAGGCCTTGGAACCTTCCAGTTGTGCCGCCCCTTTGCTCGGTCCAAAACAGCGCAGACCGGCATCAGTAAAGCTATCGACAACACCAGCAACCAGCGGCACTTCCGGGCCGACGATGGTGAGATCAATTTTTTCCTTAGTCGCAAAATCGAGTAGTGAGGGGATGTTGTCAGCGGCGATATCGATATTTTCGACGCCGGGTTCCAGAGTGGTTCCTGCATTGCCGGGGGCAACAAAGACGCTATCCACGCCAGCCGACTGTGCCGCTTTCCAGGCCAGTGCATGCTCACGTCCACCACCACCGATCACCAGAACCTTCATGCTTATTCCTCAGCCAGCTAAATAGAAAAACAGGCCGGGGACTATGCCCGATCCGGCTTAAGGGGTCAAACATCTGGGTAGGGGGAACAAAGGTTTGCGGCTGATTAGCTGCTGCTTGCTTATCTACTACAAACCGGGCAGGCGGGATCCTTCTTTAGCTTCAAACTGCGCCAGTCCATGTTCATGGCATCGAGTAGTAGCAACCGACCGTCCAGAACCTTGCCGACACCGGTGATAATTTTAATAGCTTCAGTCGCCTGAATACTACCGATGATGCCGACTACCGGTGCGAGTACACCGTTATTACTGCAACTCGTATCCAGCTCGCCTTCATCTTTATACAGGCAGTGGTAGCAGGGGCCGTTGCCGTTGTTTAAATAAACCGATACCTGTGCTTCCATCCGAATTGCAGCACCGGAAACTAACGGCGTGTGAGTGTTAACACAGGTAGCGTTGACCGCAAAGCGGGTGGTGAAATTGTCACTGCCTTCGATCACCAGATCGGCCTGTTCAACCTGCTCAAGCAGTTCATCGGCGTTTAGTTTTTTATTCAGGACTGTGATTTTTATATCAGGGTTCAGACGCAATAGATTATCGCGGGCAGAGTCTACTTTGGCTCGGCCAATGTCAGCGGTGCTGTGTACAATTTGACGTTGCAGGTTACTGAGTTCGACCGTATCAAAATCAACCAGAATTAGATGACCAACGCCAGCCGCTGCGAGATACATGGATACCGGTGCGCCGAGACCCCCGAGGCCGATAATTAATACGCGTGAGGCCAGTAGTTTTTCCTGACCTGCCACGTCAATTTGCGGCAGCATAATCTGGCGGCTATAGCGCAGGAGTTGTTCATCGTTCATGAAAAAGCAGAGTAAAGATACAAAAGAAAAGATACAAGGGTAAATGTACAGGATACAGAGAAAAAGCGTTCCTTTTCTCTTGTATCTTTAGCCTTGTACCTGCTTACAGATAATCACGCCAGTGATTGGGGCGGGGGTCACGGCAACCGTGACGCTGTTGCTGGTAACGGTCGATAAAGACATCGCGGGTGTTTTGATCCTGACAACGTTCACAACCGATGTTGGCGCGTTCGGTACTCTCAGTGTAACTATAGAGCGCGCGCTTGAGGCGCAGTATCAGACTGTTATCAAGATGAAAGCCGACTTCGGTGAGGGCTTCTTCAATGTCAGCCAGACAAAGGTAACGGATGTCGTAGTGAAGGTTTAACTGTAGCGGGTGAATGGCTTCCAGTTTCAGGATGCCGGGTATGTTTTCAAGCATGCGCAGGGCAGATTGAGCCTGATTCGAATTTGGGTGCATATCGCTGAAGATGATTTCGCGCTTTTTTTTGATCGCTTTCATTATAGTGTTCCTATCCCTTGTGTCTTAATCCTAACTGGAATACAGGATGAATCAAGGGGATATTCACTCAAATGCCGCAACATAAGAAAATTCGTTGATGCTGATATGCTAATTAGCAAGCCATTGTCCAAGGCTGATCCGTGGCAGATCGGCGTAATCGTGGCAACACTGGAGATTTTGATAACCCTGTTCTGAAAGCAGTCTGGCCAGTGCTGGCTGCTGCTGATATCCGTGTTCTAGCAGCAGCCAGCCAGCGGGTTTAAGGTGGTGTTTGGCGGTGCGAAGAATAGCCAGTAGATCATCTAGTCCCTCGCTACCCGCGGCCAATGCGGTGGTGGGTTCGAAGCGCACGTCGCCGGAGCTTAAATGCGGATCAGTTTCCATAATATAAGGTGGGTTGCTCAGAATCATGTCTGCCTGAAAGTGACTGGCAAATGCGGTCAGCCAGCGACTGGCAAGAAAGTGAATATTTTCAATATTATGATGGCGGGCATTTTTCTGGGCGACATTCAGTGCCGGGAGTGAGCGATCACTGGCAATCAAGCGGCAGCCGGGTCGTTCTTTGGCGATGGCAAGGGCGATTGCGCCGCTGCCGGTTCCTAGATCCAGAATATCCCAGTGCGCATCTTCAGGAATTTTAGCCAGTGCCAGTTCTACCAGCAGCTCGGTTTCAGGGCGTGGAATCAAGGTGGCAGACGTTAGCGTCAAGTTTAGCGACCAGAAATCACCTTGCCCCAGAATGTAGGCAATGGGTTCACCTTGTTGCCGCCGTTGAATTAGCTTTTCGAAAATCTGCCATTGCGCAGGGTTGAGCAGGTTGTCTGGCCAGGTACGCAGCCAGGTGCGATCCTTGTTCAGTATCGAGGCCAACAGTAACTCGGCATCCAGTTTTGCGCTATCGTGCTGCGTATGTTTTAAGATAGCGCTGGCATGACGGATGGCATCGTGAATAGTATGGGGCATGGGTTCTACAATACCGGACAACATAAAAGGCGAATAGAAGTTGAATTCAAAAGATAATTGTTTTGCTGGGCAAATCATCCACGCTGGGGCGGAGCAAGTCAAACTGCCCGATGGGCGGATGATGCTCATGGATGTGGTGCATCATCCCGGGGGTGCGGCTGTGGTGGCACTGGATGAACAACAGCGAGTATGCCTGCTGCGTCAGTACCGTGGCGTGATAGACGAGTGGGTGTGGGAATTACCGGCGGGGAAAATTGACGATAGGGAACCGCCGTTGCAGACGGCACATCGTGAGTTGCAGGAAGAAGCCGGGATTGTGGCTGAGCGTTGGGATGAGCTGGGGTTGTCGCTCAGTTCGCCGGGCGTGTTTACGGAAAAGGTCTGGCTTTATCTGGCGCGTGATTTACAGAACGGTGAACAGCAACTGGAGGCGCATGAGATTATTGAATGTCACTGGATAGATTTTGATGAGGCTCTGGCGTGGGCGCGCGCAGGTAAAATCAGCGA
>CAZIJT010000116.1:0-8141 GCA_964539595.1 uncultured Thiohalophilus sp.
GTCGGCGTGATTAAACGTTTATCTTTAATCACTTTCTTTAACTTCCGGGTTTTGTCATCAATCACAACAATGGCTGATTCCTGATTAGCGCCGCTCCATACTGAGAACCAGACTTCATCACCTGCCTTGTTATATTCTGGTTGAACAACAAGTTTTGAGCCTTCGCCCAGATTGGCCATCTTTGCGATAGGAATAACCTTGAAACCTTTTTCAGGATGATCAACATCAAAAACAGCGATGGATTGACTCATGCCTTTATCAGGATTAAGCGTGGTATCTACCCAGAGATTTTTAGACTTTGGATGTGTCTTAATAAATAATGATCCACCACCTTGCCCCTTCAATGTTCTTACCACAGTCCAGGCATAAGATTTTTTGGCATCTGTTGAAATAAGTGAAATGCTATCATCACCAAGGTGAGATGTTGCCCAAACCTTACCGTATTTAGGATCGATGAAGTTAGCGCCTCGACCGGGGTGAGGTATTTTTCCCACCTCGACTAATTTCGTTAACTTTGAAGTCTTGGAATCAATAACCGCGATCTTGTTCGATTTGTTCGCGGCAGACATGAAGTAGCGATGGCTTGAATCCCAACCACCATCATGCAGGAAACGAGCAGCATCGACATGGGTGATTTTAAGATTGGTAAGATCACTGTAATCAACCATCAATACTTTACCTGTTTCCTTAACGTTTACGATGAACTCAGGTTTTTCATGAGAGGCAATAATAGCTGCGACACGAGGTTCTGGATGATATTCACCTGTACCCACCGTCACGCCTCTGGTTGATACTACTTTAATAGGCTTCAGTGTATCACCATCCATAATTACGAATTGAGGCGGCCAGTATGTTCCTGCAATGGCATACTTATCTTCGTAACCTTTATATTTGGATGTTTCAACTGAGCGGGCTTCCAGACCCACCTTAATTTCGGCGACTGTTTCAGGGTTTTTCATCCATAGATCGATCAGGTTAATTCTTGCATCACGACCGATAACAAACAGGTAACGACCAGAAAATGACATTCTTGAAATATGAACGGCATAACCTGTTTTGATTATGCTAATAATTTTCTTACTGTCACCATCAATAAGCGCAATTTTACCATCGTCTCGTAAGGTCACTGAGAAAATGTTATCGATATTGAAATCATTTAGTTTTGATTTGGGACGCTTGTTAACTGGAATATATACTTTCCAGCTAGCATTCAACTCTTTCATTCCATATTCAGGAGGAATGGGAGGTTCATTCTGAAGATACTTCGCCATAATGTTGATTTCTTTTTCAGAAAGAACTTTGGTTTCTCCCCATGCGGGCATGCCCCCCGGTGAACCATAGGTTATAAACGTTTTAAGGTATTCAGTACCTCGTTTAGTTGTGATATCAGTAGTTAGAGGCTTGCCGGTTGCGCCTTTTCTTAATACACCGTGGCAACCTGCACAACGCTGAAAATAGATTTCTTTGGCACTTTCAAAATCTTTTTCAGATAGTGCGACAGCACTAAGTTCAACTTTTTTCTTTACCGTATCAGTATCAATACCGGAAGGGGCTCCTTCATAGCCTTTTACAATTTTCTCGCCACCACCTGCTTTTTTGCTGGAAAAATAGGTCGCCACAGCGTCCATATCTTTGTCGCTTAAACCGGATGCCATCGGTTTCATTATCTGGCTTTTTCTATCGCCGTTCTTAAATGCCTGTAGTTGTTTAATCAGGTATTTTTTATTCTGACCGGCTAATGAAGGAAACTCTGGATTCATGCTAACGCCATTCACACCATGACAGGCAAAGCATTGAGTTGCTTTTCCGGGAGGGCTTTTTGCTTGAATAAGTGGTGAGAATAAAAAACTGGAAAATAAAACTGCAGAAAGGCAAAACTTTGGCACGTGATTCATTTATTTAATCCCCTTAATTTTGATGAATACAAAAGTTTTTTATTTGTTTCTTATAAAAAATAGTGAGAATTTATTTCTGACGAAAATACTACACTACTTTAGTAAAATAATTGAATGTGGGGGGGACAGAGTTGATGTAGATCAAGAATGTTCGAAGTACTTAGTTCTAAGTTGTTGCTTTAAAACGGATTAATAATATGGGTATTTTGGAATAACCCCAGATTACGCTAAGATTTTGTGAGATTAATTTAGCTTAAATATCAGGCTTATCTAAGGGAATGCTGACTAATTGCGTTTGTCCTGGGTTCTTTGATTTTACTCAGGAGAGCCTTGTAGAAGGATCCAAATATGTAACATGATGATTTTACGATAATTTCCATTTATGGTTCGACAGGTTCACCGCGAACGGCAAAATTAATCAGCGTTTCCAATCGCGTTTATTTGGAATAATAACTATGTCGGGAGGTGAATAAATATATATTTACCCCGTGCATTTGCTTTATGTTTGTTAATTTATAGTTAGCACTGCTTCTATCGTGGTTTGTATTTTGAGTCTGAACGATTAGAGGTTTTAGGTTTTTTCCTGATCATCAACCGCAATTGTCCGCACGCCTGTTTCAATTTGATCACTGCTTTCCAGTTTCTTTGCTGCGCTGATGCCCATCTCGGTAAATTTTTGAGCGCTGGGCAGGATGCGGCTATCAAATGATCCTACTGCACTATTGTAGTGTTTGCTGCTGGCTTCCAGACTGCGTCCGAGTTTTTGTAGATGGCCTGCAAAGGTGCCGAGGCGTTTATAAAGCTCTTCGCCGACCTGTTTTATTTTATCGGCATTCTCAGCCAGTTGTTCTTGCCGCCAGCCATAACCCACGGCGCGTAACAGGGCAACGAAGCTGGTCGGGGTGGCGAGGATGACCTGTTGGCGCAACGCGTCTTCGAGCAGGGCTGGATCTTTGTCCAGGGCGGCGCTCAAAAATTGATCGCCGGGGATAAACAGGACAACAAAGTCGGGGGCATTTTTAAATTGTGCCCAGTAGGTTTTCGCAGCCAGTTCGGTGACCCGGTTACGCACGTTGCGGGCATGGCGAACGAGTTCCTGATCACGACTTTCATCATCTTCTTTTTCAATCGCACTGAGGTAGGCATCGAGTGGTGTTTTGACATCGACTATGATCTCACGACCATCCGGCATGCGGATGATCATGTCTGGGCGTTGTTGGCCGTCTTCGGTGCGCACCGTTTCCTGTTCGTAGAAATCGCAGTGTTCTACCATTCCCGCGAGTTCAGCTAAACGCTTTAAAGTCATTTCACCCCACTGGCCGCGTACTTCGGGACGGCGCAGGGCGTTAACCAGATTGCGGGTTTCACTGCTAAGGTTAGCCTGTGCGCGTGCCATGCTTTCAAGGTGTGTATGTAGTGCGCCGTAGGCTTCGCGGCGTTCCTTTTCCATGCCCTGAATTTGTTGCTCGGTTTTTTGCAGGGCGTCCTGTATGGGTTTGATCAAATGCTCAATGGCTTTTTCTTTTTGCGTGAGATCAGATTGTGCCTGTGACTGAAATTGTTTGAGATTTTCCTGTGCCAGTTTTAAAAATTCATCGCTGTTATGTTTTAGCGCCTGTTGCGATAGCTTGCTGAAAGTATCGGAAAGTTGTTCTCGGATCTGTTGCTGTGCCTGTTGGTGGGTTTGTTCCATTGAGGTTATTTTTTCCGCTGCATTTTTTTCCTGCAACTCGAGTGCAGTCACGAGTCGTGCGTTGTCTTCGCGCAGGGCTATGATGCGGTTTTGCATGAATAGCCAGACGCCTAGCGCGCCAAAGGCGGCGGGGGTCAGAATCATGGCGAGAAAAATTAGTGTATCCATAGTCTTGTTTTATTCTATTTTTCGTAACCAGTGCAGAATGGCTTCCGGTGATTCTACGCTCGCATCAGCGCCCCATTCATGCGGTTGGTCACTGTCTTCGAGATAACCAAATAGTGCCAGCAGGGTATGCATGCCGGCACGATTACCGGCAATAATATCGCGTTCGGCATCACCTATATAGACGCAGTGTTCAGCCTGACTACCGGCAAGTTCACAGGCATGCAGCAGTGGTGCGGGGTGAGGCTTGCGCTCGTCCAGCGTATCGCCACTGATAACACAGGCGGCGCGTTGATCCAGTTTCAATGCGGCCATCAAGGGATGCGTTAGCCAGCCGGGCTTGTTGGTGACGACTCCCCAGTTGTTGCCGCTGTCTTCTATATAAGCGAGGACATCCTCCATGCCGGGGAAAAGCTGGGTGTGCTGGGCAATATTGTCCCGGTAATGATCCAGTAGTTGCAGACGCAGCGCTTCGGCTTCATCACTATCAGGAGGAAGATCAAAACCGACTTTAATTAGCGCTTTGCCGCCGTGGGAAACGGCAGGACGAATTTTTTCAAAGGGCAGGGCTGATTTGCCTGAGGCCAGTAATACGGCATTCAATGCCGCCGCGAGATCGGGGGCGGTGTCGGCCAGTGTGCCATCCAGATCGAACAGCACGGTTTTGATGAGAACGGGAGGCATATATTTGAGAGCCGTAGGTTGGGCGTTGGCCACCTACTTCTGGCAATACATCAGGTAATTCACGCTAACGTCATGGCCTAACGAATAGCTCTGGGTCAGCGGATTGTAGCTCATGCCGGTGAGTTCACGCAGCGATAGATCCGCCTGCCTAGCCCAGCCTTCTAATTCTGAGGGCTTAATGAACTTGCTGTAATCATGTGTGCCTCTAGGCAACATTTTCAGCAGGTACTCTGCGCCGACGATAGCAAACATATAGGCCTTGGGGTTGCGGTTGATGGTAGAGAAAAAAATATGGCCATCGGGTTTAACCAGCTCAGCGCAGGCGCGAATCACTGAGGCCGGATCAGGCACATGTTCCAGCATTTCCAGACAGGTGACCACATCGTAAGCCTGTGGTTGCTCAACGGCCAGTTCTTCGGCGGTGATCTGCTGATAATCCACCTTAACCCCAGATTCAAGCTGGTGTAGCCGTGCCACGTTTAAGGGAGCCTCGCCCATATCAATGCCGGTGACGATAGCGCCCCGTTGCGCCATGCTTTCGGACAGAATACCGCCACCGCAGCCTACATCGACCACGGTTTTGTTGGCCAATGTGGCGCGTTGATCGATAAAGTCCAGACGCAGAGGATTGATATCATGCAGGGGTTTGAATTCACTGTCAGGATCCCACCAGCGCGAGGCCAGTTCCTCAAATTTGGCAATTTCCTGTGGATCGATATTTAGCGCGAAATTGTCTGTCGTGTGTGTATTCATATGACGCTAGCTTACCGTGAAAAGGTGATACTGTCAGCTATCCTGTTTACCTAAATAGCAATTGACTGTTAATAGAGGATCGGTTGTTATCTGCACGGTGCTATTTGCTCCCAGCTTACGCATTGCAGTATTATGAATACTGCATCAGCAGCGCTAACAGTTGAAAACAAAACCATGTCTGAAATAAATATTATTAAAGCGTTTTACCAGAATAACCGTATTAAAAGCCGCTTTTTATTTGCGCTGGTCATCATCATATTGCTGCTGGTTGTGATTCGGATTTCTCTTTCAGAAATTATTATTTACAGCACACAATCCTGGCTTGGCAAGCAGGGTATAAACGCCAGCATTGACGACATTCGTATAGATATTATCGCTGGTACAGTTTCCCTGCATAATGCCAATGGCAGTAAAGATGGTCAGCCATTGTTTGATATTGGCCTGATTGACATTCACCTGAACTGGAGCCCCTTGTCAGAAAAAACTATTGAGATAAACAAGGTCACGCTTGATGGGTTGAATGTTGCGATAAAACACTATCGCGATGAGATTATCATTGGTGGTGTAAGCATACCCCTGCAAACAAAAATCAATAGCAAAGCTGCCGGACAGCACGTCAATGTTAAGGCGGAAATCGTAAATGAACTGGCAGAACCGTGGGCGGCGGCCTTGAATAAAGTGGTGTTGAGAAACTTAAACGTGTGTTATTTACAACATCATGCCGAGCGTCAAAACAGTAATGCCGACTCACTGTTTGTTGATTACTGTGTGAATGTCGATGAAATGGCATGGCAAGGACATATCAGCTATGCCACCAACAAAATGTTAATAAAAAATAATGAATTGCCGATTGTATCTTCTGGTAACTTTAAATTGTCAGGACTGAGTGTTGTCGATAACAGCTTAAAAAAATATATTCTAAAGTCCGCATCAAACGAATTAAATAACGTTGTCATTAGCGGTCTAAATGATATTCATATTGATGAGATCAATATGAATGATCTCTCCTCTCTGCAACGTGATGACACAAAACACAAAGATGCGTTGCGCTTTAAACAATTTAACATTAAGGACATTCATTTTAAAAACCTTAATAAGCTGCATGTGGGCAATATTGAAATAAACGATCCCGGCGTGTATCTGGTAAGAGTAAATAAAAATTACTGGGAGTATCAGCAATGGCTTCCAGAAAGCAGCTTGTCAACGATCTCAGTGGTAGGAGAAACAGACAAAACCGAGTTGAGAAAAGTCGCCGTACCTTTTGAGTTTGCGATTGATAATATTAGCCTCAACAAGGCTGATGCATGCTATCTGGATAAGAGTCGTAATCTGTATTATTGCGTAACCTTTGATACGCTAAACTGGCTGGGTGCGATCAACTATAGTACGTTAAGAACGAGTTCTAATAAAAGTGCGCTAAAAATAAAAGGTGCGTTGTCATTAAAAAATACACGGGTGCAGAATCACTCTATTCAACGTGCGCTTCTTACTCTGGACTCACTTGAGTTGCAGGGGGTAGACATCAATGATTTCAATCATGCCTTGTTGCAACATATGGAGCTTGATGGTCTGGCTGCATTACAGATTAGTGAAAAAAAGGCTGATAACACATTCGCACTTGAAAAATTTAGTGTTAGTAATGTTGAGTATAAAAAATCTGGAATCAACATAGATGAAATAAATATAAGTCAATTACAGGGGCTGATTTCAAAGAATGAAGACTCCCGATGGGAACACGACAAATGGCGGATTACAGATTCAGCAAAAGATGTGAAGGCAGATATTACTAAAAATGCCATAAACAGTAAATCTGAAGCAAAGCCTTTTTCGATTGTACTGAATAAACTTAATATAAACAGCAATAAAAACATAATATATGTTGATAACAGCACTACCCCTGCGATGTCGGTTGGTGTGCAGGAGCTTCGTTTTGACTTGCTTGGCTTGAATTCAAATACGCCTGATAATAATAGCCAGTTTAAATTTTTCACTAAAACTGTTCGCCACAGTACGGCTGAACTTGCGGGAACTATCAAGCCTTTTGCAAAGAAAGTTTCATTTGATGCGCAAGGGCAATTAAAGGGTTTTGATTTGCGCGTTGCCACACCGGTTACTAAAAAATCTATTGGCCACATCATTCAAAGTGGACAGATGGATGCCGATCTAAAGCTTCGTGCGATTGATGGTATCCTCGACAGTAATATCGCCTTGTCTTTATATCAGTTTCAAATTAAGGCGCTGAACGATATAAACGCAAAAAAGTTAGATGAAAAATTCGGTATGCCATTAAATAAAACGCTAATCTTATTGCGCAATAAAGATGGCAGCATTCACCTTGACATTCCTGTGAGGGGTGATGTAAATAATCCCAGTTTTCAGCCAATGGATGCAATTATAAAAGCAACCACCAAGGCGGCCACGGTGACCTTGATAACATTTTATACGCCTTATGGTCTGGCTTATGCTGGAGGCAATTTAATGTTCGATCTTGCCACCGCCTTAAATTTTGAACCAGTACGTTTTGAAAATGGCTCGGCAGAACTCACTGCGGAAAATATCGAGCAACTTGATAAGCTTGCTATATTAATGACTGAAAAACCACAGTTGCATCTTACATTGTGTGGTAAAAGTAACCTGCACGATGTGTATGCTTTGTTTCCGGATTTGAAGCCTGATGCAGGCAATGCATTGACTTCAGAATTGAATGCTAAGCAAATAAAAGAAATAAAAAATGTTTCCCAGCAACGACAGATCAATAGCAAACAATATCTGGTGGGCGAGAAACACATTGAACATGATCGTTTAATTTTATGTGCGCCAGACTATGAGCTAAATAAAGAAGCTATAGCGGGTGTTGAGATTATTATTTAATCTCTACGGGTTAAATTCCCCGCTACTTGCAGCGAAGCAACATCGTAGGTGCGGCTTCTACCCTGCGGGCACAGGTGAGC
>CAZIJT010000117.1:0-8076 GCA_964539595.1 uncultured Thiohalophilus sp.
CGTCTGGGCGTGTCTCCGGATCGAATGGCGCTGCTGCGACAGGTGTATTTGTTCTGTGATGATCGCCCCGTGGTGTTTGCGCGCACTGTGATTCCGGTATCTACCTTGAGTGGTGCGGAGCGGCATCTGGGCTGTCTTGGCAACCGGCCTCTGGGTGCGGTGTTGTTTGCTTCGCCGAATATGCGCCGCGATGAGGTCGAGGTCGCTTGCATTCGCCCCGGCCAGCGCATTTTTACGCGTGCAACCCAGACCCTGGATACTCAACCGGCGTCTATCTGGGCTCGGCGTTCAGTATTTTACCTGTCTGGTAAAGCCTTGCTGGTTAGTGAAGTATTTCTGCCCGAGATCGCCCATTGCCGTGTCGCGGGAGAGGATGCAAAATCCGAATCATGAAATCATTCTGGCAGGATATTAACTGGGCACTGCTGCGCGAGCGCGCAACCCAATATTACTATCTTACCCGCCTGCATCGTCCCATCGGTATTTTACTTCTACTCTGGCCGACCGGCTGGGCCTTGTGGGTAGCCGCTGAAGGCTGGCCAGACTGGCCGGTGCTGCTGGTATTTTTGCTGGGTGTGGTGCTGATGCGCTCGGCTGGTTGTGTGATCAATGATTTTGCTGATCGAAAAATTGATCTACAGGTTAGCCGTACCCGTGAGCGCCCCATTGCCAGCGGCAAGGTGACGCCGAAAGAAGCCCTGTGGTTGTTCGCCGGACTCTGTCTGCTGGCCTTCCTGCTGGTGCTGAGCATGAATCGGCTGACTATCTATTTAGCCTTTATTGCAGTGGCGCTGGCCGCCATTTATCCCTTCATGAAACGCTACACCCATTTGCCGCAGGTGGTGCTGGGTATGGCCTTTGGCTGGTCGATCCCGATGGCCTTTGCTGCGCAGACGGGCGAGGTCGCGCGAGTGGCCTGGTTGATCTATGTGATCAACGTACTCTGGTCGGTGATTTACGACACCATGTACGCGATGGTGGACAGGGACGATGATATTAAGGCCGGGGTAAAATCCACGGCGGTGCTGTTCGCCGATGCAGATCGGGTAATCATCGGTATTTTGCAGGCCTTCATGTTACTGGCGCTAATTCTGCTGGGCGGCCAGCTCGGCTTGTCGAGGATCTATTATCTGGGCGTGGCAGCCGCAGCGGGTCTGTCTCTGTATCAGCAATATCTGATTCGCGAGCGCGAACCGGCAGCCTGTTTCAAAGCCTTCCTTAACAACAACTGGCTGGGTTTTGCCCTCTTTGCCGGTCTTTTCCTGAGTTACCGTTAAGTCCTTGCCGCTATTTTCTATGCGGCTTCTGGATTGCTTGTTTATTCGCCATTCATTTCAGTGGTTTACAAGATATTTGTAAACATTTACTGGCAATCTGCCGATAACTTTCTCACGGGCATAAAACTTGCCTGTTTAAGCATATTCGCCACCGACATGCGTGGCCGCATACTTGTTTAGGGAGAAGCCCCCTGTTTTCATTTTTAGCAAAAAAGAGCAAAGCGACTGGCCTGCTGGGTATGAGCAGCAGCGAGGATGGTTTTGTGTTGGCACAGATTCAGCCCGCTGCTGAAGCGGGCAAGCCTGTGCTGAGTTTGCTGGAGTTGGTCGCGGCGACTGAGCTGGCGGCTGCCTGTGAAGTACACAAGCTGGATAAACAGCCGGTATCTGAAGTGATGGCAGCGGGTGAGTTTGCCCTGCAGTTACTGGATGCGCCTCAGGTCGCTGAAGATGAAATGCGTGAGGCCGTGCGTTGGAAAATCAAGGACATGCTGGATTACGACGTTGAACAGGTGGTGCTGGATGTGTTTGAGATCCCCGGACTTAAGGAACAGGGTCGTCCGCCACAAATTTATGCTGTCTATGCGCATGAAGATAAGGTGCGTAATTGTATCGAACAGGTAGTGCCTGCCGGTATGAATCTGCGTTACATCGATATTCCTGAACTGGCGCAGCGTAATATTGCCGCAGGTTTGGCGGAAGATGAAGCTGGGCTGGCACTGCTTAATTTGCAGCAGGAGCGTGGCCTGCTTACTTTGACACAACAGTCGGTGCTTTATCTGGCGCGTGAACTGGATAGCGGTTATCAGGCTTTGACCAGTACCGCTGCCGTGAATGATGGCGCGTTAGCATTGAGTGAGATGCCGGCTGAAGGGCTGGAGTCTGTCGCCCTGGAGATTCAGCGTTCACTGGATTACTACGAAAGTCATTTCCGCCGTCCCCCCATCAAAAATTTGTTAATTGCACCGCTGGCGCAACCGCTTCCTGAGTTGGTGGAACATATTCACAGCAGTCTGGGGCTGAATGTGAGAATGCTGGATCTGGCGGAAGTGGTTGATATGCCCGAGAAGCCTAGCGCGCAAATGCAGGCGCGCGCGTTTTACGCTATTGGCGCGGCTTTGCGCACGGAATGATGGCCATGCAACAAATCAATCTTTACCAGTCGCAGTTACAGAAACACAAAACCCATTTGTCTTCGTCACAGTTGCTGAAGGCCGTTGCGGTGGTCAGTGGTCTGATGCTGGGTGTGATGGTGTTCTATGTGTTGCAGTTAAGCCAGCTACAGGTGGAGCTGGAAATAGTCGAGACGGCACAGGCAACAAAAATGGCACAGCTGGAAAGTCTGCAAACGCAGATTCAGGCGCGACAGAAAGATCAGTTGTTACAGGCCAGCGTGGATGCGCTGATGCTGGACATTAGCAACAAACAAAAGGTGATGAAAGTGCTGGGTGAGCAGCGCTTTGGCAATAGTGAGGGTTTTAGTGCGCAGGTGAGTGGGCTGGCGCGTCAGCGCATCGACGGGCTGTGGCTGACTCAGGTACGCATCAGTCAGGGCGGTGAAACGCTGGGCATGAAAGGTCAGGCTTTAAAGGCTGAGTTGCTGCCGCGTTATTTGCAACGCCTGTCCACTGAGATGGTGTTTGCGGGCAAGACTTTTGAAACCCTGTCTATTACGCGTAATCAGGATCAGCCGGACAGGCTGGACTTTGAACTGTATGGCATTGGTGAAGATATGGCGGCAATCAAGACGGGAAATAAATACGCCGCTAATCAACGCCAGTCGGGAAGAGCGCAATGAACCGAGCGATGACCTGGCTTGCGCCGTATCTGGCGCGTTTTGATGCGCTGGCACAGCGTGAGCGGCTTGCAGTCGGTTTGTTGATACTGGTGTCGGTGTTGATGTTTTTCTATCTGTTGCTGGTCGAACCGAAAATGTTACAGGCCGAAGCCGTGGCAACACAGATCAACAAGGTAAAAACGCAGTTGCGGGCGAGTGAACAACAGGTTGCCTTGCTGCAAAAAAGACTGAAACAGGATCCCAATGCCACAAACCGACAGTTACTGACGCGATTGCAGACGCAGCAACAACACATCGATGAACAGTTGCAGGTGAAAATGGGCGGCCTGATTGCGCCATCGCAAATGGCGCAGGTGCTGGAAGCGGTGTTGACCCAGACCACGGCGCTGAAACTGGAAAAACTGAATAATTTGCCGGTGCGTCCGCTAATAGAAGATGAGCAGGGCAAAAATGAAAGCGGATTGAAGGATGTGGGGGTCTATCGCCACGGCCTGCAAATTGAATTTCGCGGCAGCTATTTACAGATGCTGGCCTATCTCAAGGCGCTGAAAAGCCTGCCCTGGAATTTTTACTGGGGCAGCCTTGAGGTAAGCATGGATAAATATCCGCAGGCGCAGATAGTGATGACCGTACACACGCTAAGTTTCACTCCCGGCTGGATTGGAGTTTGAAATGCGTATCTTTTTATTATGCGGGCTGATGGTAAGCATGTTATCCGCGCAGGCTGGGAAGCTGGACGATCCTATGCGCCCACCGGGTTATCTCCGTGCCGGGACGAGTAATGCACCTAAGCTGAAAAAAGGTTGGCAGCTGAGTGCGATTCGCATCGATGCGAATCGACGTTTCGCCATTATTAACGGGCGCACGCTGGAGACCGGTGAGTGGGTGAACAAGGCAAGGGTGGTCGAGATATTGCCGCAGAAAGTTAGACTCAAAAATACGCAAGGTGAGTTTTCCGTGCGTCTGGTAAAAACCCAGGTAAAGAAAACTCGAGTGATTCAGAACAATCGGTAAATAGAAATTAACTGATGGAGATACATGGCGAGCCATGTGAAATGACATGAACAGGATTGGCACTTTTATATATTCATTGCTGGCATCGATGCTGTTGGCTGCCTGTGCGTCTACTGTGCCATCGGAACGACCCAAACCGATGTCAACGATTGATGAGGTGTTTGCCGAAGCGAGGGCAACTGAAAATACCAGTGTGGCCAGCCTGCCCGTTTCAGATAAAAATGTGGCTGATGCTCTGTTGCCTGCTATCAACCTTGAACTACCGGGAGCCCCGGTGGTGGATACCGAGCCGCGTTTTGATATAAAGGTAAATCGTGCGCGAGTAAAACAGTTTTTCATGGGGCTGGTAGAAGGCACACCTTATAACATGGTGGTGCATCCAAAAGTCAGTGGCCGTATCACCCTGGATCTTAAAAACGTGACTGTGCCGGAAGTGATGGAGCTGGTGCGTAGCGTCTATGGTTATGACTTTGAAAAAAATAAAACCGGCTATCAGGTTTTTCCCAATACACTCAGCACCCGCATTTTTAACGTCAACTATCTGGACATCAAGCGCACGGGCAAGTCACAGATGCGCGTCAGCTCCGGTCAGGTAACCGAGTCGCCCAGTGTTGGCCGTGGTGGAAGCGGAGGCAGTTTCAGTAACTCAGGATCCTCAAGCTCAAATTCATCGTCTTCTAATAATCGAGGTCGCTCACTGGTTTCCGGGAGTGAAATTGAAACCCGTTCGGAATCTACCTTCTGGAAAGAATTGCAGACAACCGTTGAAATGTTGCTCGGGGGTAAAGAAGGACGCAGTGCCGTGGTCAGTCCGCAGTCCGGTATTGTGGTGGTGCGAGGCATGCCGAGTGAGCTACGTGTGGTGGAAAAATTCCTTAACAAAACCCAGAACGTGATTCAACGACAGGTGATTATCGAAGCCAAGATTGTCGAGGTGGAACTCAGTGATGCTTTCCAGGCGGGTATCAACTGGTCGGCCTTAAAGGCTACAGCAAATAATCGCTATCAGATGAATCAGGTTGGTGGTGGCAGTATCTTTGGTGGTAGTGGTGTAGGTTCGACTTCAGGTAATACCGGTGATCTTAGCCCGGATGCCTTGTCACAGGTAGTCGGTTCGACCACCGAAGCACTAGGTGGCATGTTTTCCATCGCCTTGAATATAGGTAATGATTTTAGCGCCTTCGTTGAGTTACTACAGACGCAGGGTGATACACAGGTATTGTCCAGTCCTAAAATTTCCACCATTAATAATCAGAAAGCGGTGATCAAGGTCGGTCAGGATGAGTTTTTTATTACTGATGTGCAGTCCAATACCAACATCGCTACGGGCACTTCCAGCACCACCAGTAATGTTGAGCTAACACCTTTCTTTTCTGGCGTGGCGTTAGATGTGGTTCCGCAAATAAGTGACAACAATGACATTATTTTGCACATTCATCCTTCGGTTAGCAAGGTGGTTGAAAAAGTTAAAGACATTGGACTTTCCAGCACCACTAGCCTCAGTGTGCCACTGGCGCTGAGTACTATTCGTGAATCGGACAGTATTATCCGTGCCAAAAATGGGCAGGTAGTGGTGATTGGTGGACTGATGCAGGATGCGCTCAAGGATGAAGATGCCTCGGTGCCTTTTTTAAGCGACCTGCCATTGATAGGCAGTTTGTTCAAACATGTGCGCAAGGTGAAGAAAAAGAGTGAGCTGGTGATCTTGCTGAAGCCGACTGTAGTCGAAAGTAATGCGCAGTGGGCCGATGCTGTTAACCGTTCAGAGCAGAGGTTCAACAGTATTTATGGACGCTAATTATAGTGTAGGGCAAGAGCATGTATCTTGAACATTTTGGTTTGACTGAACCGCCGTTCTCACTGACGCCGGATACGAGTTATTTTTTTTCCTATGGCCATTATGCGGATGCGTTAAATACCCTGTTAGTCGCCTTAAAAACCGGTGAAGGTTTTATCAAGGTTACCGGTGAGGTGGGAACCGGAAAAACACTGTTATGCCGCAAGCTGCTTAATACCCTGGATGAAAGTTTTGTCACCGCCTATATTCCTAATCCGATGGTCACACCTTATGGTCTGTTGACTGCGGTGGCCGAAGAGCTGGGTATCAATATTGATCGACATTACGGTCATCACCAGTTATTAAAAATGATTAGCGGACGCCTGATTCAATCTACTGCACAGGGCAAGCGGGTAGTGCTATGTATGGATGAAGCGCAGGCGATGCCAATCGAAACGCTTGAGTCGTTACGCCTGTTAACTAATCTGGAAACAGAAAAAAATAAATTGATGCAGGTGGTATTGTTTGCTCAGCCAGAGCTGAACGACAAGCTTAACTGCGAAGAAATACGTCAGTTAAAACAACGCATCACTTTTTCCTATACGCTTGCCCCCATCGACCGGGCGGGAATGGCATCTTATATTTCTCATCGACTGATGACGGCGGGCTATCAGGGGGGTGAATTATTTAGTTTGTCAGCATTACAGGATCTATATAAAGCCAGCCGTGGTGTTCCACGTCTGATCAATATTCTTTCTCACAAGGCCATGCTGGCCAGCTATGGTAAAGGCGAACATCAGGTGACCCCGGTGCATATGCGAATGGCGGTAAAAGATACAGAGGATGCACAGTTACGCCCGCATTTGCAGTCGTTCAAGCTGAAGGATGTGATGCAGGGGGGGATCTGGGTGGCACTGAGTTTGACGCTGGCAGCGTTAGCCGGTGCGCTGGTGCAGAGCGCCTGAGGGAATAAGCAAGCATGAGTCTCATTAATCAGGTACTCAAAGATCTGGAACATAGGCGCGAAGGCGCTGTCTCCTCGGCAGATGGTTCTATTCTTACTACGCCGCGTTATACCGTGGCTAGAGGGGGTAATCCATTTATCCTCTATGTGTTTGCCGTGGTATTAATTATTTTATCCTTACTGATTGGCTTTCTGGTGTGGGATCGGGTTGTCGGCGAGGGCGGTCCGCTGATTATGAGCATGGGCGGAACACCGGCACCCGCGCCGACGGTGACCTTTAGACCTTCCAATGCTGTGCCAGCTGATCCGACTGCCGCGCCACCGGCAAAAGATGCCATTGTTGGTCTGGTCGAAACAAATGCGCCTCCGGTAATAGAAAAGCCAGAAAAAAAATCAGCCGCGCCGGTGAAAGCAAGACGACCGGTAACAGAATCAGAGCCTGTTGATCCGGTTGCTGCCACTACAGCAGGTTCAATGGAAAAACAGCGGCGACCATTAACCCAAAAACAACTGACTGATCAGGCTTTTCAAAAAGCCTATACGGCATTGCGTAAAGGCCAGATGGCACAGGCAGAACAGTTTTTTCGCAAGGTGTTAACAGGCAGTCCCGGACATGTTAAGTCAAGAGAAATGCTGTCCGGTATTTATATCAAAGGTGGGCGTTATGTAGAAGCGGGGCAACTGCTAAAGCAGGGTGTGGCCATCAATCCTGGGTATAGCCTGTTTCGCAAACTCTATGCGCGCGTGCTGCTAGAGCAGGATGCGCTGGATCAGGCGGTGGTGGTGCTGGAAAGTAAGTTGCCACAACTCAGTCAGGATGTAGATTATTATGCACTGCTGGCTGCGTTATATCAGCGTCAGGGACGGCATGAAAACGCGGTGGCGCTGTACCAGAATATGCTTAAGCAAAACACCATGGTGGGCATCTGGTGGATCGGCCTGGGAATTTCACAGGAAAAACTGGGTGATAGCGAGGCCGCGCGTGCCGCGTATGAAAAGGCGCGTGCCAGTGGCACCCTCGCCGCACAGATGGTGCAGTATACGGACAACCGATTAGCTGCGTTGAAAGAGATTGGCTATCCAGATGAATGAAAAATTTTAACGCAAAGATGCAAAGATTATTTTAACAAGGGCTTGAAGTAAGAAATTTTATAATTTGCTTTTAGCATCAAAAAACTTTTATTCTCCCTGGGGGCTGTTGATCTTTCAGATGTTAGGCTGATTTTGAGAAAATTTTAGTCCTGAC
>CAZIJT010000118.1:0-8013 GCA_964539595.1 uncultured Thiohalophilus sp.
GAAGATGCAGCACCCGCTGCGGAAGATGCAGCACCCGCTGCGGAAGCGGCTGCTGAAGAAGTCTGAGCCGCACGGCACCGGCTGCTTATTTAATTTTTAGGGGAATTTAAACATGGCACGTTTTTTTAGACGTAGAAAGTTTTGTCGTTTTACGGCAGATGGCATCAAAGAAATTGATTACAAAGATCTGGCGCTGTTAAAGGCCAACGTCACCGAAAGTGGCAAAATTGTACCCAGCCGTATTACCGGCACCAAGGCGCGTTACCAGCGTCAGCTGGCAACGGCGGTAAAGCGCGCACGTTATCTGGCCTTGCTGCCGTATACGGATTCGCACAAGTAATCCGCGTCTGATTTCCCGTTTGAGAAGTTATCTGGGATGAAAGCGCTGGCCGCCTATGTCCTGCGTGGTCGCGTGCAGGCTACGTTGACTGCTTCAGCTCTGGCACTGTTAGCACTCATGCTGATGCCACTGAGCTGGCCATTTAGCTTTTTCAGTGGTGCCGTGGTGGGGCTGATTACCCTGGTTAAGGGTGGACGCGAAGGCGTATTCATCCTGCTGGGTGGAACCCTGTTGATGGTTTTGCTGGGCATCCTGACCCCCGGTCATCCACTGGCGGTTGCCAGTTATGCCCTGTTAGTCTGGTTGCTGGTCTGGCTGCTGGCCGTGGCCTTGCGGCAAACGGTGTCGTTAAGTCTGACACTATTGCTGGGTAGTTTGCTGGGAATGATGGCAGTGGGCGGATTTTTCCTGCTCACCGGTGATCCAGCTGACTGGTGGTATCAACACTTTACCACCGAAGTGCTGCCGATATTGGAAAAGGCCGGCATGGTGTTTGAAGAACGCGCCCGGCTGGATACCGAGTTACAGCAGGCCAGCCAGTTGATGACCGGATCGCTCAGCGCCCTTTTGTTGCTGGGCGCGATAGCCGGGCTATTTATCGCACGGCGCTGGCAGGCTGGCCTGTATAACCCCGGCGGTTTTCAGGCGGAGTTTTATCAGTTGCGCTTTGGGGCGACGGCCGCGCTGCTGGCGCTGGTATTATTGGCCGCGATGCTATTGAGTAGCGGTATCTGGTCGGCATTGTTGTCGAACATGTTGCAACCGGTGATGGTGGTTTTTCTATTTCAGGGAATGGCCATTGCCCATGCCCTGGTTAAGGTTTGGTCGCTAAATTCAGTCTGGCTGGTCGCGATGTATATGTTGCTGTTATTTGGTCTGCCCTACAGTCTGGCGCTGTTTGCCTTATTGGGTTTGGTGGACAACTGGCTAGATTTGCGCAGTAAATTTGGACATCAAAAGACGGGCGGTACGGACTAAATTCGTTGCCGTCTGACTGGCAATGTTGTTGAAATATAATTTTTGAAGATAAATTGAGGTACGTCGTGATGGAAGTGATTCTTCTGGAAAAAGTAGCCAACCTGGGTAATCTGGGTGACAAGGTATCGGTAAAACCGGGATATGGACGTAATTTCCTGGTGCCATCTAAAAAGGCCGTGCCCGCTAATAAAGCCAATATCGAAGCCTTTGAAGCTCGCCGTGCAGAGCTTGAAAAAGCTGCCGCCGAAGCACTGGCTGCCGCGCAGGCGCGGGCAGAAAAACTGGCGGCACTGGCGCAGCTTGTGATCAAATCCAATGCCGGTGACGAAGGCAAATTATTTGGCTCGGTGGGTGTGGCTGATATTGCTGACGTGATTACTGCTGCGGGTGAAGAAGTGGCCAAGCGTGAAGTCAGTATGCCAGAAGGGCCGATTCACATGCTGGGCGAATACGAGTTGGAGATTCATCTGCATTCCGATGTGGTGCAGACCATCACCATCGTGGTTGAAGCCGAGTAATATACAGCTTCAGCCGTACGTGTGTAGTTGAAGCCAGTCTCAACGGGGCAGGGCATCTCGCCTTTCCCGGGCTGAGCCGTAGCGGTTTGCCTGATGCAAGCTCCGAAATAACGGTTCCCGCTTGTGGCGGGGATGTCGCTTTGTATTGCGGCCTGTGGCGGCGTCCAGTTTCTCCCCTTAATTCTCTCCTGTGGGTCTCTTTTGTGGAAAATATTTTTCTGCATTATGGCTGAGCCACGCTTTCACACCACAGGCTTGTGGTATTCTTTCCTTCATGCCGACACCGCCAGTAGCGCAGGCGCTGACCCGGTACTATAAAATAAAAATCCACTGTGCAGGATGCACCTTAGAATAATAGCCCGTTCCGGCTACGCCATACTGTACTGTCTGTTTTCTGGAGTGTTCATGCAAGAAATCGCTTTTCCTGTCACCGGTTCTGAAATGGAGAATGATGCGCTGCGTATGCCGCCGCATTCTATTGATGCAGAACAGTCGGTGCTGGGCGGCTTGATGATTGATAATTCCACCTGGGATCAGGTGGTTGAGTTGATAGCTGAAGGGGATTTCTATCGCCGTGATCATCGGCTGATTTTTCAGGCGATAGCTATGTTGGCGGGAGAGGATCAGCCGTTTGATCCGGTGACCTTAAAAGAATGGCTGGACGGACATGGTCGGCTGGATGAAGCCGGTGGGCTTGCTTATCTGGGGACGCTTTCCAACTACACGCCAACGGCGGCGAATATCGCCGCTTACGCTAAAATTGTGCGTGAGAAAGCGGTGCTGCGTAACCTGATCCGAGTGACCACGGAGATTGCCAATTCAGCCTATCAGCCGGAAGGTCGCAAAAGCGAAGAAATTCTGGATCTGGCTGAGAAGCAGGTGTTTGATATTGCCGAAAGCGGGGTGCGCGCTCGCTCGGGGTATATCGGGATTAAAACGCTGCTGACCAAGGCGGTTGATCGGATTGACAAGCTGTATCAGAACCCCTCGGCCTATACCGGCATTCCAACCGGTTTTACCGATTTTGATAGCAAAACCTCCGGCTTACAGAATTCAGATTTGATCATCATCGCCGGACGCCCGTCGATGGGCAAAACTACCTTTGCGATGAACATCGTCGAGAATGCAGCAATCAAAAACAACTCAGCCGTGGCGGTGTTCAGTATGGAAATGCCGGGTGAGTCACTGGTGATGCGCATGTTGTCCTCACTGGGGCGTATCGATCAGCACAAGATCCGCACCGGCCAGCTGGATGATGCCGACTGGCCTCGCCTGACTTCGGCGGTGGGCATACTCAACAACGCCAATATTTTTATCGACGATACGGCCAGTCTTAATCCGATGGAAATCCGCTCGCGCGCGCGGCGCATCAAACGCGATCACGGTAGTCTGGGGCTGATTGTCATTGATTACCTACAATTGATGCAGACCCACAGTGGCTCGGAAAACCGTGCCACTGAAATCTCGGAAATCTCG
Source organism: uncultured Thiohalophilus sp. (assembly GCA_964539595.1). Classification (GTDB taxonomy): domain Bacteria; phylum Pseudomonadota; class Gammaproteobacteria; order UBA6429; family Thiohalophilaceae; genus JAADGZ01. Next base: position 3,313 of record CAZIJT010000118.1, read on the forward strand.
CGTGGACTAAAAGCCCTGGCCAAAGAAATGAATGTGCCGGTTATTGCCCTGTCTCAGCTCAATCGTGGGTTGGAACAGCGGCCCAACAAGCGCCCGATCATGTCCGATTTGCGTGAGTCGGGGGCGATTGAGCAGGACGCGGATTTAATCGTCTTCATCTACCGTGACGAAGTTTACAACGAAGAAAGTCCCGACAAAGGCACCGCAGAAATTATCATTGGCAAGCAACGTAACGGCCCCATCGGCATGTCACGTCTAACCTTCATCGGCCAGTACACCAAGTTTGAAAACTTCATCTCTGATGGTGGCTATGAGGGAGACTATGGATGACCCTCACCTCGCAGGGTAAAGCCCGGCAGGAGAGTATTAGCACCCCGCAGGCGCGGATTGACCTTTCTGCTCTGCGCCACAATCTCGCGGTTGCGCGCCGCCATGCCCCCGATTCAAAACAACTGGCGGTAATTAAAGCCGATGCCTATGGGCATGGCATGCTGCACATTGCACAGGCGCTGGACGAGGCGGATGCGTTTGCCGTGGCGCGGTTGTCGGAAGCCGTGCAGTTGCGCGAGTCGGGTATTCGCAAAGATATTCTGTTACTGGAAGGCGTTAGCAATCAGGCTGAACTGCAACTGGCGCAATCACTCAAGCTGCAACTGGTGGTGCATCAGGTTGCGCAAATACAGCTTTTGGAACAGGCCGAAGGTGAGCCGATCACGGTCTGGTTGAAGCTTGATACCGGTATGCACCGACTGGGGTTTTCCCCGGGTGATGCCGCTGCGGCTTATCGGCAACTGGGTGAATGTAGTCAGGTTGCGGATAAACCAATATTGATGACGCATTTAGCTTGTGCCGATGATCGCGGCAATGATTGCAGTGATAAACAGAGCCAGTGTTTTGATCTCGCATTTACTGATATTGACGGCGAACACAGCATTGCCAATTCTGCGGGGCTGCTCGGCTGGCCAGCAACGCGTCGTCAATGGGTGCGTCCCGGGATCATGCTTTATGGCGCATCCCCTTTTATTGACAGCCGCGCGGCGGACTGGGATCTACAGCCGGTGATGAGTCTGGAGACGCGGCTAATTGCGATTAATACGGTTAAAAAAGGCGAGGCGGTAGGTTACGGTGGACGTTGGACTTGTCCCGAAGATATGCATATCGGCATCGCCGCGATAGGCTACGGGGATGGCTACCCGCGCCATGCCCCAGATAACACGCCGGTTCTGGTTGCGGGACAGCGCGCCGGAATTATTGGCCGGGTCTCGATGGATATGATTTGTCTTGATCTGCGCAACTGCCCCGAGGCGAGAGTGGGTGATCCGGTTTTGCTCTGGGGAAAGAATGCGGAAGGCGTTATTTTACCAGTGGATGAGGTTGCCAAAAAGGCCGATACGATTGCCTATGAATTATTCTGCCGCTTAACGTCGCGGGTGAAGTTCATCTATGCGGTGTAGGGCGGACTTTAGTCCGCCATGGTCGGCTGAAGCCGACTCTACACGATTTTAATCGGCATTCTGCGCGAAGGCCTTTTTGAATGTGGTGCCATGACATTTGGGGCAGGGCGGTATGTGCCCAGTTTTCTCAAAGTGCAGTTTTTCGCCACATTCCGTGCAGATCAAAATACCGATACCGGTGATTTCGCCGGTATGCCAGACGCCCACCCGACGGGCGCGGTCGGCGAGGGCATCGAGTTCGACGCGAGTACGATCCGCGACACTGGCAAACAGCTCGGCCAGTTTTACTTCGGCAAATTCCAGATCAAATTTCAGCCACTCTTTTAGCTGGCGGCCATTATCGGAGAGAAATTCACCGGCTTCATGCAGATCGCGTTTCAGGTAATCGCCGACTTTTTCGGCTTCCTCGCGAGTGAGTTCGCCCAGCTCTGAGGCGGTATCTGTGGCCTTGCCGAGTAATTCCTTGATTGGTGGCAGGGCGTGTTCTTCCACATCTTTGAGTCCCTCTTTTACCCGACCAAGCATGGTGTTATAAGCCTGAATGAGTTTTTCCTGATTATTCTCGGTCATGATGGCTTCCTCTGGTTAAAGACTGCATATAGTAACTATCAGCCCGAATGACAAAATTTTCAAGCCATTTTGCACGCTTTGTTGTGGGAAGTTCACCGCCTGCGTTATCCTTATGCGGATTGCAAACAGTGTGAATAATCTTTGCCTAATTACCAACATTAAAGAGAGATAATCAGCCCCGATGGAAGCCCGTTACCAACCCGATACTATTGAACAGCAGGCCCAGGAATTCTGGGATACGCAGCAGTCCTTCAAGGCGGTGGAAGATCCGCAAAAGGAGAAATTCTACTGCCTGTCGATGTTCCCCTATCCCAGTGGCCGCCTGCACATGGGGCATGTGCGCAACTACACCATCGGGGATGTGATCAGTCGCTACCAGCGCATGCTGGGCAAGAATGTGCTACAGCCGATGGGCTGGGATGCCTTCGGCCTGCCAGCGGAAAATGCAGCGATGAAAAACAAGGTCGCCCCTGCCGCCTGGACGCGCGACAACATCGACTACATGCGCGGCCAGCTTAAACGTCTGGGACTGGCCTATGACTGGGATCGGGAGCTGGCCACCTGTGATCCGGATTATTATCGCTGGGAACAATGGTTGTTCCTGCGTTTATTCAAAAAAGGACTGGTGTACAAGAAGACCGCGCCGGTTAACTGGTGTCCCAACGATGTCACCGTACTTGCCAATGAGCAGGTCATCGATGGCCGCTGCTGGCGCTGTGACACCGAGGTCGAGCGTAAAGATCTGTCCCAGTGGTTCATGAAAATTACTGATTATGCCGAGGAGTTACTGGCCGATTTGGATCAGCTGGATGGCTGGCCGGATCAGGTGGCGACCATGCAGCGCAACTGGATTGGTCGTTCGGAAGGGGTGGAAATCGCCTTTGCAATTGAAGGCCGTGAGCAAAGCATGAAGGTCTTCACCACCCGTCCGGATACGCTGATGGGCGCGACCTATGTTGCCGTTGCCCCGGAACACCCGCTGGCGCAGGATGCCGCCGCGCGTTATGCCAATGTGGCTGAGTTCGTGAAGGAATGCGCGGCTACCGGTACGGCGGAAGCGGTGCTGGAAACCATGGAGAAAAAGGGCATTGATTCGGGTTTCAAAGCGGTGCATCCGATTACCGGTGATCAACTACCCGTGTTCATCGCCAACTTTGTACTCATGGGCTACGGCGAAGGTGCGGTGATGTCGGTGCCCGCGCATGATCAACGTGACTGGGAATTTGCGCGCAAATACGGCCTGCCCATGGTGCAGGTCATTACTGCCAGCGGCAATACTGAGGTGGATATTCGCGAGGCCGCTTTTACTGACAAAGGCCAGCTGATTAACTCGGCTGAGTTCAATGGCTTGAGTTCAGAAAAAGCTTTCAATGAGATTGCCGGGTATCTACAGAAACGTGGTCAGGGTAAGAAACGCACCACCTGGCGTCTACGTGACTGGGGCGTATCGCGTCAGCGTTATTGGGGCACGCCGATCCCGATTATTCATTGTCCTGACTGTGGCGAAGTGCCGGTGCCAGAAGCGGATTTGCCGGTGGTGTTACCCGAGGAAATTAAATACGAAGGCATCGGTTCACCACTGAAAAAAATGCCCGAGTTTTATCAAATTGCCTGTCCGAAGTGTGGTGGCAAAGCCGAGCGGGAAACCGATACCTTTGATACTTTTATGGAATCGTCCTGGTACTACGCTCGCTATACCTGCCCGGATAATGACACGGCCATGCTCGATCAACGTGCTGATTACTGGCTGCCAGTGGATCATTATGTCGGCGGTATCGAACACGCGATCCTGCATTTATTATATTCGCGTTTTTATAACAAGCTGTTGCGCGATGAAGGCTTAATCAAAACCGACGAGCCGTTTACCAATTTACTGACTCAGGGCATGGTGCTTAAAGATGGTAGCAAGATGTCTAAGTCCAAGGGCAATACCGTTGATCCGCAAGCGCTGATTGAAGAATACGGTGCGGATACTGCGCGCCTGTTTATGATGTTTGCCGCCCCGCCAACCCAGTCGCTGGAATGGTCGGATGCGGGAGTTGAAGGTGCGTACCGTTTTCTTAAACGGCTCTGGCATGCGGTCTATCAGCATATTGATGCGGGCGCGGTGCTTAAGCTGGATGCCGGTGCGTTGACAAAAGAGCAAAAAACCTTGCGCAATCAGGTACACAGTACGATTTCGAAAATTACCGATGATATGGCGCGGCGACATACGTTTAACACTGCAATAGCCGCGGTGATGGAGCTGGTTAATGCGCTGTATAAATTTGAGGATAGTAGCGAGCAAGGTCGCGCGGTGATTCAGGAAGCCCTGGAAGCCTGCGTCTTGCTGCTCTCCCCGATTGCACCGCATATCACCCATAGCCTCTGGCATAGTCTTGGTCACGAACATGCTGTGATCGATCAGCCCTGGCCGCAGATTGATAAGGCGGCGTTGGTCAAAGATGAAATTCAGATCATCGTTCAGGTCAACGGCAAGCTGCGCGCACGTATTGATGTGCCAGCCGATGCCACCCGGGAACAGGTTGAGCAGCTTGCAATTAATGATGCCAATGTGCTGCGGTTCACCGAAGATAAAACGGTAGTAAAAGTAATCGTGGTACCGGGCAAGTTAGTGAATGTGGTTGTTAAGGGTTAAAAGCTCTATGTGTAATTGTAGGTTCGGCTTCAGCCGTAC
>CAZIJT010000119.1:0-7903 GCA_964539595.1 uncultured Thiohalophilus sp.
CACTTAAACACTTCGCAATTATTTGCGATTTTGCAAACGAGTGTATCGCTATAAATAGTAAGCTGGTTTTTTAAACTCATATTTAGCCTCAAAGTATTCCAGCCTCTACAACTCAAATCTGTGTGACTAAGTCACAGACATTATCCCGCCATCAGCTGCAAACTATAGCCACTCAACAAGATACTTTTAAACAGGAGAAAACATTATGTGTAATGTAGGTGGTATTGATCGTATTTTACGTATTGTTATTGGACTGACACTACTAAGTCTGGTCTTTATCGGTCCGCAAACGCCCTGGGGCTGGATAGGAATGATTCCACTGCTTACCGGACTATTTCGTTTCTGTCCTTTTTACCCACTGATCGGTATAAAGACTTGTTCAAGTAATAAGTAAATACTCAAAACTGTGGTGGCAGTTAGCTGTATTTTCGCTCTCTACCTTTTCTGACTACCTCTACAATCTCTGATGAGCTTATACCAAGATCGACCCCTTTAACATCAAGGGGTGATTTTTTGGGTATAGCTGGTTTTATATAAAATGATTCGCCATCTCTTTTTTTAATACAAACAACCCCTTCTTTTTTTGCTTCCTCCAGGAGGGACGCAAAATGTTGCCGGGCTTCAGTAAAACTGTATTCTCTCATTGCTCTATCTCCAATATATTTACGCCCATGTTTTCTGCTATAGCCTTCAATCCGCCATCTAAGGTAAGTAAGGATGTACTCGTTTGCTGGGCACACTGAATAAGATAAACATCATAGGCGTATATATTTTGCGCATGAGATATTTCTAACGTTTTCTCAAGAGGAATATCTATGAATTTTATGGGTATTTCTCGGTAAGCGGTAAGTGCTTGTTTCGCAAGATCGATATTTGAGCTTCGCCTTTTGAACATGGCGGAAAATGCATTACCAATCTCCCAATGTACTGACATAGGGGCACAAAGAGAACAACCCTTTGTTTTTTCAACTATTTTTTGTTTTGAATCTTCATTGCCTATGACGGCAATTAGGGCAGAAGTGTCTATGGTGATATACATTAAAATGCGCCATTAGTGTACATATGTACAGATAGTAGCGGATCAGGTCTGATTTGTATAGCTAACACGGCCACCACAGAACAGTCAGAAAATAGAAATTTCAAATCATAAATCCATGAAATAAAAAAAACCCCGCCCTAAGGCGAGGTCAGGAGGATGATCATCTCAACTGTTTTTCTAAACGCGCTTCTTCCGTCTTGCCAAACTAAACAAGCCCAACAAGCCCGAAGCAAATAACCACACTGCCGGGGGAACGGGAACCGCTGAGGTGGTCATCAAATAAAGACCTGTGTCACCGCCTGCTAACACACCGTTGCCCACCAAAAATCCAGCGCCGTTTCCATCACTGCTGGTCAGCAATAAATTTGAAAGTTCCTGCCAACCTGCCGCTGCCAGACCACCATCGATAAGACCAATCAAATCCGTAAAGCCATCATTCTCGGTATAAGAAAATACGCGTAAGCCCAGGAAGCTGTCATCAGTATCAAACAGTTCATAGGATCCCAACGCCATGCCAGTGTCATCCAGATAGGCAATGTCACTGAAGGCGTAACCATCTGAGCGTTCTGAGAATGATAGACTCTGCGTGTTGCCCAACAGTGAATCATACAGCCAGGCGGTTTGACCGAGGATATCCGTTGTTGCATCTGGATCAATCAGATCACCGTAGCGCGTTGCAAAGCCGGCTACCTGCCCGGCTTCATTCATAGCAACCACTTCATTGTTCTGCCAGTCTGCATCACTCGATCTAACTTTCGTATGTGCGGCATCTGTCAGACCGATTTGTACCGAGTTAGCGCCGTCATACGCCCAGGCACTTTGCCCACCCAGCCCATAATACAGACTACCAGTGTTAAAACGATCAGCATTGCCCGCGGCCTGCCCCGCATCATTCAAGTGAGTGACATCACTCGTCCGTTGATCGGCTGAGCTGGTATGCTGCGCATCCATTAAACCAATCTCAACGCTACTGCCTTCTTTATCGATCCATGCACTTGATCCAATCTCTGCCCCCCCTGCGCTGTAACGACTCGACTGGCCTACCGCCTGAGCATTATTGTTAAGGACATCGACGAAGCTACTCTGATAGCCATCAGTGCTTTTGGTATGCGCCGCATCCGTTAACCCTACCTGACGCGTACTGCTACCAGTATCAACCCAGGCACTGGTGCCAATTGCAATGCTGCCATTGTAGCGATTAGCGTAACCCGCCATCTGTCCAGCATCATTGGAGCCTTGTATATAGTTATATTGGTAACCATCATCACGCGTATTAATTGCGTCCGTTAAACCCACCTGCTCGGTACTCGTACCGTTATATCGCCAGGCACTTTGCCCCATCGATGCACTGCCACCATTATAACGTTGCGTATGGCCAAACACCTGACCGGCGGCATTGATAGATTGAACCCCATTCGATTGATAACCATCAATGCCCGTGTGAGTCGCATCAATTAACCCAATCGCAACCGTGCTACTGCCGTTATACGTCCATGCGCTATTACCACTGCTTGCGCTACCGTTATAACGATTCGCAACACCGGCTACCTGACCCGCATCATTAAGACGATTAGAAAAGCTATACTGATAACCATCGGCACGCGTATGTCCCGCATCGGTTAAACCGATATTCACAGTGCCTGCGCCAGTAGATAACCAGCTACTTTGACCGTTGCCAGTCGCACCGTTGTAACGTAACGCTGTACCTAATAGCTGCCCGGCATTATTAAATGCCTTTAACGCATTTTCCTGATAACCATCATCACGCGTATACCCCGCACCGGTTAAGCCAACCTGGGTAGTGCTCGTGCCATTAGATATCCAGGCACTACTACCAATCCATGTACTACCGCCATTGTAACGGCGTGAATTACCCGCCACCTGCCCAGCGTTATTGATATAAAAACTTCCACTCGAGGTATAACCATCATTACGCCTATGTTCGGCATTGGTCAGGCCAATTCTATAATTCGTATTGCCATCATATAACCAGACACTATTCCCCATATACGTCGTGCCGCTGTAACGCGCAGCATAACCCATCACCTGCCCCGCTGAATTCAAACCGCCGCGGGTACTGGTGTAACGACCAGCAACATAATGCTCACTGTCGATCAGGCCAATCTGGGTAATCTCTGCACTACTTGCCGCATACAGATTGACTGATGCTGCCAGTAAGGTGACTGCAAATACGTATGGTTTAGACTTCTTCATATCCTTATCTCCCCGTGGTTATTTTTGAGCTATTTTGCTCATATTTGTTATTTGAGACAATATGCCCATCTGCTCGCGATGTCAAGCAGGCATGGGCACACGCTCATACTCATTGATAGATTTTTAACCCCGCGGAAAAAAGGGGGGTACCGGGAAGAATAAACAACCCCGCAGCAAGCTACGGGGTATCTACGTATGTAGGTTCGGCTTCAGCCGTACCGATACGGCTGAAGCCGAACCTACAATAGAACGTCGCTGCAAGCAGCGGGGAATTAAACCCAAAGAGATTAAATTTGAAGCGACATAAACTGGCTTCTGAGCAAAGCCAGCAAAAGGAAATTCTGATTAATTCCGCCGTTCGTGGTGAGCCTGTCGAACCACCAATGCTGGAATTAAGCAGGACTCTATTACTAGCATGGTTTTTTTATTTATCGCTGTAGCAGTAAATATTCCAGCAGCGCTTTCTGACTGTGCAGACGATTTTCAGCGGCAACCCAGGTAATGCTCTGCGCGCCATCAATAACATCAGCACTGACTTCTTCGCCACGATGGGCGGGCAGGCAGTGGGTAAACGCGGCATCGTTATTAGCAACTGCCATCATTGCCTGATTGACTTCAAATCCGGCAAAGTCCTGCACCCGTTTTTTCTGCTCTTCTTCCTGACCCATACTCGCCCAGACATCGGTGGTGATCAAATCCGCGCCGGTTGCCGCTTCCTGTGGCGAGTGAGTCAGGCTGATGCGATCACCGGCGGCAGCGACAATCGCGGCATCCGGTTCATAGCCGGGTGGAGTGGCGATGTTGAGTTTGAAATCAAATTGCGCCGCAGCATTGATATAGGAATGGCACATGTTATTGCCATCACCGACCCAGGCGACGGTGCGTCCGGCGATGTCGCCACGTTGTTCCGTATAGGCCTGTATGTCAGCCAGCAACTGGCAGGGATGATAGACATCGGTTAAGGCATTGATCACCGGCACGCTGGAATACTCGGCGAACCGTTCCACCAGCTCATGGGAGAAGGTGCGGATCATCACCGCATCAACCATGCTGGACAATACTCGGGCGCTGTCTTCTACCGGCTCGCCACGTCCCAGCTGGGTGTCGCGCGGGGAGAGAAAAATAGCATGACCGCCAAAGTGCGCCATCGCGGTTTCAAAAGAAACGCGAGTGCGGGTGGAGGCCTTGTCGAAGATCATAGCCAGTACGCGACCGGTAAACGGCGTATAAGCTTCACCGGCTTTGTGCATGGTCTTTAATTCAATCGCGCGGCGGATCATTTTTTTCAGATCAGAGGCATCAATATCCAGCAGAGTAAGGAAATGTTGAGTCATAGGAAAACCCTCGCGCAATTTATGCGGGCGAAGTGTTGAGGAAATTTTTGATTAGCGCACAGGTGAGTTTAACAATCTGTTCAGCTTCATCATCATTAATAATCAGCGGTGGCAGTAAGCGCACGACATTGCCTGCGGTGATATTTAGCAACAGACCGGCATCCAGCGCCTGTTGCAGAATTTCAGCACAGGGACGATCCAGTTCAATCGCCAGCATCAGGCCAAGACCGCGAATCTCGCTGACGCCTTCGATGTCAGCCAGTGCGGTTTTAAAATCCGCCAGCATGCTGTCGCCCAGTTGCGTGACACGTTTGTTTAACTGTTGTTTTTCCAGCGTATCGAGTACGGCCAGTGCGGCGGCACAGACCAGCGGATTGCCGCCATAGGTACTGCCATGATGACCGGGCTGAAATAACTCGGCGGCATCACCTCTGGCCAGACAGGCACCGATGGGGACGCCGTTACCGAGGCCTTTGGCCAGGGTCATAATATCGGGCGTAATGTCGCTGTGCTGGAAGGCGAACCATTTGCCGGTGCGACCGATACCCGTTTGAATTTCATCGAGGATCATCAACCAGCCGTTGTCGTCGCAAAGTTTGCGAATACCGGGCAGGTAGTCGTCGCTCGGGATCTGAATGCCGCCTTCACCGATGACCGGTTCCACCAGTACTGCAACCACGTCGCTGTTGTTTTGGGCAATGGTTTCCAGCGCGTTCAGATCATTGAACGGTGCGCGCACGAAACCCTGTACCAGCGGTTCGAAACCGGCCTGTACTTTGCGGTTGCCGGTGGCGGTAAGCGTCGCCATAGTGCGGCCATGAAAACTACCGTCCATGACGATGATGGCCGGGTTACTAATGTCTTGCTGATGACCATAAAGACGCACCAGTTTGATCGCCGCCTCGTTAGCTTCCGCACCGGAGTTACTAAAGAAGACACGATCCATTCCTGCCAGCGCCGTGAGTTTTTTAGCCAGGGTTTCCTGATGTTCAATCTGATACCAGTTGGAGGTATGCACAAGCGTATTCGCCTGTTTGCAAATAGCCTCGGCTACCGCCGGATGCGCATGACCGAGTCCGCAGACAGCTACGCCACTCAGAGCATCGAGATATTTGCGGCCTTCTTTATCCCACAACCATGCGCCTGCGCCTTTTTCAAAAGACACGGGTAGCGGAAGGTAGTTGTGCATTAGGTGCGAGTTCATAACAGCTTCATTGTCCTGAAAAACAAAAAGGCAGTCTCTTTTGGAGACCGCCGCAAAAAAGAATTTTAGCGGTTTATGCAGCGCGGGGCAAATTTGACTGGGGTAATGGGGATATTAAAAAAATGCTTTGGGCGAGATAGCGGTGGAACACCGCATAGGGTGGGCACAGAAACCGTGTCCACCCTACCAAGATAATGCTTAGCCGAAGTTTTTAGCCACGAAATCCCAGTTGGTCAGATTCCAGAAGCTTTCGACATATTTTGGCCGTGCATTGCGATAGTCGATGTAATAAGCATGTTCCCAGACGTCGCAGGTCATGATCGGTGTCAGAGCGTTGGTCATCGGGTTGGCCGCGTTGCTGGTGTTAACGATTTCCAGTTTGCCATCGCTGTTTTTTACCAGCCAGGTCCAGCCGGAGCCGAAGTTGGTGGCGCAGGAGGTGGCGAATTTTTGCTTGAAATCGGCAAAAGAACCAAACGCGTCATTGATGGCATCAGCCAGTGCGCCGGTGGGTTCACCGCCGCCGGTGGGGCTCATGCTGTTCCAGTAAAAAGTGTGGTTCCAGACCTGTGCGGCATTGTTGAACAAACCGCCGTCAGCTTTCTTGATGATATCTTCCAGCGAGGCATTTTCAAAATCAGTGCCCTTGATCAGATTATTCAGGTTGGTGACATAGGTCTGATGATGCTTGCCGTAATGGTATTCCAGTGTTTCGGCAGAAATATGCGGTTGCAGGGCATCTTGTGCGTAAGGTAATGCGGGCAGTTCATGTGCCATGAGAAGTGATCTCCTTGTTCGTGTAATTAGATTCAGTCAACATATCAATTGTAAATTGTGCGGGCATAATATAAAAACCAAGTGTTTTAGTCAAATATAATTTCCCCAGCAGAAAACAGGGCGATTGTAGCGGGCGGGTCATCTGGAGTCACACCCGCGGCTCAGGTAAACTCAGCTCCCTATGAATGCGATTGAACTGAGTATTTTTGCCAGCCGCCTGAATGCGATATGTGATGAGATGGGCGCGGTGCTGCAACGGGCGGCCTTTTCGCCTAACATCCGTGACCGGCTGGATTTCTCCTGCGCGGTGTTCGATGCGGATGGCGAGCTTTGTGCGCAGGCCGCGCATATTCCCGTACATCTGGGCAGCATGGCTTATGCCATGCGCGATATTGTTTGCAGTCTGGACTGGCAGACAGGCGACATGGTGATCCTCAACGATCCCTTTCTCGGCGGTACCCATTTGCCCGACGTGACCTTGATTGCGCCATTATTTGTGGATGATCAGCTGCTCGCCTTTATCGCCAACCGTGCCCATCATGCCGATATCGGCGCGGACTCGCCCGGCTCTATGCCCCTGTCACGGACGCTGGAGGAAGAAGGACTGGTGATTCCGCCGACTCACCTGCTGGTCGCAGGTAAAATAGATGTGGCACAATTGCAGAGCATTACCGCTGCCACCCGTAGTGGTGAATCGGGACAGGGTGATCTGGCCGCACAGATTTCGGCCAATCACAGTGGTGTGCAACGCCTGCAAGAGTTAATCGACTCGACCGGCGTTGCCGCCTACCGGCAGGGACTGGTGGAACTGAACGATTATGCACAAAGGCTGGCAATCTCGGCACTGGACAAGATCCCGGACGGAGAATATTGCTTTACCGATCTGATGGATGATGACGGGCTGGGTGCGCAGGACATTCCCATCAAGGTTCGCTTAAAGATTAAGGCCGGACAGGTACATGCGGATTTTAGTGGCACGGCAGCACAGGTAGCGGGGAATATTAACTGCCCACTATCGGTAGCCGCAGCAGCCGTATTTTATGTATTTCGTTGCCTGATGCCCGCGCAAACACCGGCCTGCGCCGGTAGCTTCCGCCCCATCACCTTAAGCGCACCGCTCGGCTGCCTGCTCAATGCTCAACGCCCGGCAGCGGTGGCGGCGGGTAATGTGGAAACCAGCACCCGCATTGTCGATGTGATCATGGGCGCGTTAGCGCAGGCTCTGCCGGATTTAATTCCGGCGGCCAGCCACGGCAGCATGAATAATCTGGCGATGGGCTCAACCAACAAAGAGTCAGGCTGGGATTATTACGAAACCATCGGTGGCGGCAGTGG
>CAZIJT010000120.1:0-7892 GCA_964539595.1 uncultured Thiohalophilus sp.
AACCAACCCCACCAACCCCGACACGGACGGCGATAGCCTGACCGATGGGGATGAAGTGAATATCTATAAAACCGGCCCCACCAACCCGGATACCGACGGCGACGGCTTACCGGACGGCATCGATCCTTACCCCCTGATTTCCAGCGATCCCGGAACGGACTATGGGATCCCCTTCCTGCCGCCCTTCGGTATCGCACTCCTTGGGTTGTTGCTGGCAATGATTGGTGGAAGAAAAACGCTCACAGCAAAACGATCGGGATAAACCAACAACGCGCCTTTGACCCGGTGGGCACAAAAATCGTGTCCACCCTCCGTGATTAAATGCACTAAATAGCGACAATAAAAAACGTCTTCATCAAGGAGAAACAGATATGGCATCATGCTTTTAAATGCTGAGCCCACGACACGACACGGCAGGGCGGTAGCGTACTCAATGGTGAGCCTGAACAGGCAGAGGAAATCGTAGGATGGGTAGAACAAAGTGAAACCCATCAACAACAGAGGTTAAATACCACCAATACGACCACCCGCGACAGCTTCACCTATGATGCCCGCGGCAACCTGATTGCCGATGCCGGCAACGCCATCACACGCTATTACATCTACGGCGTTGGTCTGCTGGCGATGGTCAAAAACAACAATGTCTACACCTACCACCACAACCCCCTCGGCAGCACCGTGGCCATTACCGACAACCGCCGGGTGATTATCAACACCTACAGCTACACCCCGTACGGACAAATCGTCGATCAGATAGAAACCATAAAACAACCATTTAAATACGTGGGAAAATATGGCGTCATGACCGAAGCCAATGGGCTGTATTATATGCGGGCGCGGTATTATGATTCGGAAACCGGCCGGTTTATTAGTGAGGATCCGAAAGGTCTGGATGCAGGGGTTAACCTGTATGCGTATGCAGAAGGGAACCCAGTGTTGTTGAGCGATCCGAATGGGCAGTGTCCTATGTGTTATTGGGGTGCAGAGTTGCTTGTTGCGGGTGGTCGTATGGCAGCACCTTACATTGTACGAGCAGCAGTGCTAGGGTTTAATGCGGCAAGGACCTTCATTTATACAAATCCGGTTGCAACGGCTGCGGTAACAAACCCAGCACTTTATAATAGTACTGTTACATTGACTGAATTTGCTGCAACAACTGCTACAGATACAGCTGGACCTCTGTCTACACCAAGACCTAGTGGTAGCATTTATTTAGATGCAGCGATTAATCTATGGACTATAGGTAATGCGGTAGATGGTATGTCAATATTTGCTAGTAAACAAACAACAGACAATATTAAAGGGCACTAAACAGCGTACAATGTCGGCCTCAATATTACGATTATTATTTACAATTGGTGGTGCCTTATTATTAGGCGGTCTTGTTATATTGATATTAGGCGGCGATCAACGTTATGGGGGGGCTGTTTATCATGGGTGGAGTCGTATCTTCTACGGGCTGTCATTCTTAGTGGCAGGATGTGTTCTTATGTATGTATCACTGCGAAAGTTAAAATACACATGGCGCAAAGGTGAAATAATAGTTATTTGTCCAAGATGCGAGAGTTTGTATGAAAAAAGTGCATTAAATGATCAGTTATGCCCTCATTGCAATATACCAATGGAACCTTTGAAAGGTTTTTATGATAGACATCCTGAATTTAGAAAATGAAATCTGTGAAATTTGGGGTCAGTCAGCCGGTAGGTTGGGCTGAATGGTTTTTTATAAAGCCCCACAACTGAACCATCCAGGCACAATGAACCCTCCAGGTTAGAAGACCGAGGTCAAAATACAATAGTTTCTAATGTTAGGTTAATTTTAATACAACCAGGAACAAAAGGATGAACACAAAACAGGACAAACAGGACGTCAGCCAATCTATTTACGGCTCTATCATACTATTAACGCTATTGACGCTAATGTTAATGACCGCCACCCCGGTAATGGCCGCCACGACCATTAATTATGCTTACGATGATCTAAACCGGATTAAAACGGTCACCCGCTCGGATGGCCCGCAACTGACTTATAACTACGATGAAGTCAGCAACCTCACTGTATTAACCACAAGCAACCCCGACACCGATAATGATGGCTTAAAAGACATCGCCGAGATTAATATTTACAAAACCAATCCCACCAAGCCCGACACGGACGGCGATGGTCTGAGTGATGGCTATGAAGTGAATACGTCTAAAACCAACCCCACCAACCCGGATACCGACGGTGACGGCTTACCGGACGGCATCGATCCTTATCCCCTGATTTCCAGCGATCCCGGAACGGACTATGGGATCCCCTTCCTGCCGCCCTTCGGTATCGCACTCCTTGGGTTATTGCTGGCAATGATTGGTGGAAGAAAAACGCTCACAGCAAAACGACCAGGATAAAACAACAAAACGTTTTTAAACAAATGGTTCTTCGTAGATTTGTGTTCTGAATTCGGTCAAAACCATGTTTTGTCATAAGGTCGTAATTTAATGTGTGTATTTTTAAATGACAGGGACAACGCTAGATAATTATATTAATTACAATCCAGTATTTCTTCATTTGATCTTCTTCATTTGATCTTCTTCAGTTTATGTGTCTGCAAATAATGACGAGACTGAATGGGCATTATCGACAAGTGTGAAAAGTGTTCTGCGAGTTGTTGTGCTTACCTAAATTTATTTGGCTATGGGTTATGACATGGGATGTCTGTTTCACCGTTTAATGTTGGCTTCAGTCATAGTTTTTGCATTGTCTTCTTGCGGCGGTGGTGGAACCCCCAGCGTTGATGGAAACAATAACACGGTTGTAAAAAAAACGGTCACCCTTTCAGGGGCCGTTAGCTATACTGCTTATCGGCCCGATCCAGCTTTTGGCTTGGATTATGGCAGGCCGCTGGAAAAGCCCATCAGGGCGGCCATGATTGAATTGCAAAACGGAAGTGGTAAGGTACTGGCTTCCGGCAACACTACCGCAACAGGCGGATATTCCTTCACGGTTCCTGTGAACTCTTCATTCAAACTGGTGATTAAGGCTGCTCTGGGAGGAAATCCTGCTGCACCTGATACCCAGGTGGTGGATAATACCAGTGGTGATGGTCTTGCTGTGTATGCCCTGTTTTTATCTGGCAGCACAGGGACGAAGGATATCGTACGTAATTTCAATGCGGATTCAGGCTGGGATGGCTCGACTTATTCAGGTAAACGGGCGGCTGCTCCATTCGCTATCCTGGACACTATCTATCAGGCTCAGCAGTTTGTTCTGGCAGCCGATAGCGGAATATCATTTCCGCCGCTCCTGGTAAACTGGAGCAAGAACAATAAGCCGGTTACGCCTGTTGATATTGCTCGTGGTGATATCAGGGACTCTCACTATAACCCTAAAAATGGAAACCTTTATCTCCTGGGTGCAGAGAATCTGGACACAGACGAATATGATGCCCATGTGATCGTACACGAGTGGGGGCACTATTTTATGGATAAATTCAGTCGTTCAGATAGTTTGGGCGGTGTTCATGTTGTCGGTGATATTCTGGATCCTACTGTGGCTTTTGACGAAGGCTTCAGCAATGCCATCTCCGCCATGGTATTGAATGATCCGGTATACGTCGATACCAAAGGCAAAGCCCAATCGGAATTTACCTCGGTAATGAATGTCGAGGCGGACGCTGTTAGCAAGACTGATGTTAATCCAGAGGGGATTTTTCTGGACGGTCCCTATTCAGAGGTATCCATTCAGGAGCTGCTCTATGATCTCTTCGATTCAGGGATTAATGATGACGATACCATTGGATTAGGTTTTACGCCCCTCTACCAGGTGCTCATCAATGGACAGCGAACCACGCCGGTTTATACCTCTATTTACAGTTTTCTCTATTATCTAAAGCAGGCTTATCCTAGGTTGAGTAATGGTATTGCTGATTTAGCCCTGGCAGAAAATATCGGTGCGGAGGATGAATATCAGGATGCCGCTTATCCTTTCTATACTACGCTACCTATGGGCATTCCGGTAACAAAGGATGAGCAGGGGAATTTTCTTCAAACCTGGACCACCTTTGGTGATATCAGCGCCGAAGACCCGGGCAACAAATTTAATAATCGTTTGTTTTTTAAATTCACTGCACCCTCAGATGGCTGTTATGTGCTTGGGGTTTACCCCGTATCCCCTACAGCAGAAGGTGATCTTATTATCTATGGAATTCAAGGCGTACTCATTGATCAGTTTGGGAAAGGATCACCCGAAGGCGCGGCTGGGAATTTCAGGCAGAATGAGAAAGTTAGTTTCGCTATCGGTAGCCTCGACGGTGAAGTTTATTTTGCCGTACGGATGTTTCGCTCGACAAACCCTCAGGCAGACTGTGGCAGTTAGGAGAAATCAGAAATGTTTAATCGAGCATTGGTAGTGATGCTGGCTTGTTATCTGGTAGTTTTTAGCATTCCATCCACAGTGGAGGCGAAACCATCCGCAGCGATTGATATTGAAAAGATCACTCCAAAAACTATACGGATTGGTGAGGAAGCGCGTTCTGTTATTCGGTTTACAGCGAAAACTGATTTGCAACATATAGAAGTATCGCTTTCGCCATATAGCGGAATTGAGCTGTTATCACATGAAGGGTATATCAGATTTTCCGGTTTAAAACGCAACAATTATCGTGAAGTAGAAGTCAGAATAAAGTTAACCAAAGAGACCGGCTATTTGTCTGTCTTTGCTACAACGACGGACATGGCGGGTAATACCCAAACCAGGAGCATTGCGCTTCGCTATGGAACTTTATCTGATACATCGAACAGAAAGTCATCTCGAAAAAACGAGAATAACGCATCAAGAAAAAAGCTGATTCTAATGCCTGGTTCGCCCCGTTAGATTGTTTTATGAGAGAGCTAACCAAGTTTATATTTGGTTAGGCATTATCGGTTTAAATAATTATATAGAGATGACAATGAAGTCAGAGGCGTGCACCATAAAATGGATATTTAAGGCGTTGTTAGTTCTGCTTGTTTTTCTATTGCATGGGAAACTATATGCTGCACCATTAGTGCCTGATGGCGTTATGAAACGGCTGGCTTCAGGTGTTCCGCAGGAATTAATCGTATTGTTTGATGATCGCCTCATTGACCGTGAAGCTTCAGTCAAGAGAAAACAGGCAGGTGTGAGGTACGACAATCAATCGATTCTTGCTTTTAAAGTCGTTCGCTATAATGATTTAAAGCAGAGAATATTATCTACATTGCCACCTGGTGAGTTCAAAATAGAACATGATTTCAGCCACTTGCCGATGGCATTTGTTAAATTTAAAACGATAAAATCATTGCGTCAGTTGCTTTCGCATACTGATGTCAAAGCGGTTTACAGTAATAGAAAAATGTACCCGCATTTGACTGAAAGTCTGGCGTTGATTAATCAGCCATCCGTTTCTTCATTTGCGGGTAGTGGTACTGCCGTGGCTGTTCTTGATACGGGTGTGGATTATACCCGCGCAGCATTCGGTGCCTGTACGGCACCGGGTATTCCGGCTGGTTGTAAAGTTGTTGTAGAACAGGATATAGCAACTAATGATGGGGTTCTGGATGATTCCGGGCATGGCACCAATGTTGCCGGTATTGTGGTGGGGGTCGCTCCTCAAACCCGTATTATTGCATTGGATATATTTGCAGGTTCGTCTTCCTCGGTTGTTTGGGTAACTGAAGGAATTAATTGGGCGATTGCCAATCAGTCAGCATACAATATTACGGCAATTAATTTGAGTCTGGGTGACGGAGTAAAATATACAACACCCTGCAGTAATATCTATTCCAACCCATTTTTGGCACCCATAGCTAACGCAAAATTAGCTGGAATTATTATGGTGGTTTCCTCCGGTAATGATGGATTTATTGATGGAATCAATGCGCCGGCATGCACGCCCGATGCTGTTTCAGTCGGGGCTGTTTATGATGCCAATGTTGGTAGCCGGAAATGGTCAGGGTGCACTGATAATGCCACCGCGCCGGATCTGATAGCCTGTTTTTCTAATAGTGCGTATTACCTGACGGTACTGGCGCCAGGTGCGGTGATTACTGCTGCTGGATATACAATGGCCGGCACATCGCAGGCCGCACCACATATAGCGGGTGCGATAGCAGTTTTGCGCTCTGCTTTTCCTGGAGAAACGCAGCAACAAATTGTCTCTCGCATCACGAGCAATGGGTTTCTGGTCACTGACCAGCGTAATAATATTACGAAACCACGTCTCGATTTATTGGCTGCATTTGGCTGGCAGTTTTACGACAATGATATCCCTGAGCTTCCCGAGTGGGGCGTTATCATTATGGGTGGTTTATTGTTGTTAGCCATATTAATGGCAGAGAGAAAAAAAAGATGCAATCCAAAATTCTGATATGTCTTTTAATAGCGAACAGGGTTCTTTCACGCAAGGGTGAGAATTAATGGATGATCCAGATTCAGGACGTTTAATTTTTTTTCATTTTAACCCATTGTTACGCATGGTTATACTGTTTTTTATCGTGTTTTGCATACTTCACTTTGCCTACCAATTCGCAGCAGACACTGTAGTTGAAAAAGTAGTTATTGATATGGCGACGGTGCGACCCAGTGCGTTTTTTATCAACTTACTGAATTCAAATGAACATGTTTTTGCCCATGGACATAGACTGGTTTCTCCGTATGCGAGGCTATCGGTTCTCAATGGTTGTGAAGGCACGGAATCTTTGTTTTTGATTGTTGCTGCAATCCTGGCATTTAAAGCCCATTGGCTTGACAAGCTGGCAGGCCTGCTGCTGGGTGTGGTGGTCATCTATCTGGCAAATCAGGCGAGGATTGTGGTGTTGTATTTTACATTGCGCCATGATCGGGAGCTATTTTCTGCCTTGCATGGTTATATTGCGCCGGTTCTTATTATTGCTCTTGGCTGCTTATTTTATCTCGTGTGGATACAATGGTCATTAAGGAAAATACAAACTTAAAATTATCCATTAGTCGCTTGGCCGTTGCAATTTTAGTCATTATTGCTCTAAGCGGGATCGCCTGGACATGGGGTGATGTATATGGACGCATATTTCTTCCGGTGTATCGCTGCTCATTTGAAACGTTGACGCCTTTTTTTAAGGTGGAGTCTGTGAGGCTTGAGCGATTAAAGGGAGAACCTATTATAAAGATTTACGCGCAGACTACAGGCAAAAGATTGTTATCCGGGCGGGTTTTGCAAGATGGAATTTCTGTGTCAAGCTCTACTTTGCTGGGTCATGCGTTACAACATTTCATTTTGTTATTTGCCGTTGTGTTTTTGTGGCCGGTTCGGATTTGGTGGGAAAGATGGGCCTTATTATTATTTGCTATCCCTGGCCTGGTAATTATTGAATCTCTCGATGTGCCTCTGGTTCTGGCCGGTTCGTTGGAAGATTTGGTGTTGTTTAATGAGGCTCCAAACTTGATGTCGACATCTTTTCTAATCAATGGAATGAACTTTATGAATGGTGGTGGGCGGTTGGCATTATCATTGGTTGTTGCTGTACTTACAATTTTTGCCTGGCGTAAGTTGGTGAAAATGAATACGTCAATATAATTCGGTTTTTTTTCTGCTGTGTTGATAAACAAGAAACCAGGCTGCTAATACAAATAACCACCTGTTCTGCGGGCGGTGGTTGGTTTTATTCAAGATGAGCAGCGAACTGCGTATAAAATTTGGGGTTGGTTGTTTAGACAATCGGGAACGCTTCTCTTAGATAACCGTACCTGTTTTTGGGCGCAGGGATTAGGTGTCTTGAATATTGAGTATTCTTGGTGTGGTTGCAGCGAGGTTCTAGATCTCACTCAAAATTTAGAAATCAGCCACTAAATATAGGTGTTATTTTGTGACTATCTGCTATTTATTTCGCCTCCAGTCTTGCGAAATTGGGTTGTT
>CAZIJT010000121.1:0-7883 GCA_964539595.1 uncultured Thiohalophilus sp.
ATTAAAATTTCTTTGCGCTCCTGGCGTCTTCGCGCCTTTGCGTTGAAATTATACAATCCAGCTCATTCGTAACGCACCGAGATAATTTCATATTCACGCACGCCACCAGGCGCCTGAACTTCAGCAACGTCATCAACTGACTTACCAATCAATGCGCGGGCAATCGGTGAGGTAATGGAGATTAAATTCTGTTTAATATCGGCTTCCATTTCACCGACGATTTGATAGCTCACTTCCTTATCATTTTCGATATCAAACAATTCAAGCTTTGCCCCGAACACGACTTTGTCACCGGCATTCGCACCCACCACTGCAACTTCAATAATCTGCGAATTCGATAGCGCCGCTTCAATTTGCAATACTCGGCCTTCAATAAAACTTTGCTGTTCGCGGGCAGCATGGTATTCGGCGTTTTCTTTTAAATCGCCATGTTCGCGCGCTTCGGCAATCGCCTGAATCACTCTTGGCCGTTGCACGCTTTTTAAATCTTTTAATTCACCACGCAATTTTTCTGCGCCCTGGCTGGTCATCGGTGCTCGACTCATGCGGATAACTCCTGATGCAAATCCTGTAAACGGTTAACGGTACTTAAGTCAGGCTGTCTGAGCGCCCGACATAGTGCTAAGCCACCGGCCAGCGTCGTAGTGTAAGTAACCTTATGTTGTAGTGCATTACTACGAATGGTGGCCGAATCGGCGATAGCCTTACTGCCTTCGGTCGTATTAATAATCAAATTGATTTCATCATTTTTGATCATGTCGACAATATGCGGCCGCCCCTGCATGACTTTGTTAACCGCTTTTGCTTCCAGCCCGGCTTCCGTTAATATCTTGGCGGTGCCATTGGTGGCCACTAGATCAAAACCTTGTGCCAATAACTGGCGGCCAACTTCAACGATGCCCGGCTTATCGGTATTGCGTACACTCAAAAATGCCCGACCTTTACTCGGCAGAGTTACACCGGCAGCAATTTGCGACTTGGCATAAGCCTCACCAAAGGTGCGACCCACGCCCATGACTTCACCGGTGGATTTCATTTCCGGGCCAAGCAGAGGATCAATACCGGGAAATTTATTAAACGGGAACACCGCTTCTTTCACCGAGAAATAATCCGGTACGATTTCTTTACTGATTTTTTGATCGGCCAAACTGCGTCCTGCCATGCAACGCGCGGCAATTTTTGCCAGTGGAACGCCGGTTGCCTTGGACACATAAGGGACGGTACGCGAAGCACGCGGATTCACTTCCAACACGAAGACCACATCTTTTTGAATGGCGAACTGGGTATTCATTAAACCGATCACTTTCAGACCTCGCGCCATCTGACTGGCTTGCTCGCGCATCTCATCCTGTAATTGTGCAGAAATACTATAGGGCGGCAGGGAACAGGCCGAATCACCGGAGTGTACGCCGGCCTGCTCAATGTGCTGCATAATGCCGCCGATGAAAACATCCTTGCCATCACAAATAATATCCACATCGACTTCGATGGCATCATCTAAAAAACGATCCAGCAACACCGGTGAGTCATTAGACACCTGCACCGCCTCGGTCATATAACGGCGCAGTTCTTTTTCGTTATAGACAATTTCCATCGCCCGACCACCGAGTACATAAGATGGGCGTACCACTAAGGGATAACCAATTTCTTCGGCCAATTTTACCGCCTGCTCCGGCTCGCGTGCAGTGCGATTCGGTGGCTGTTTCAAGCCAAGATCCTGAATCAGTTGCTGGAAGCGTTCACGATCTTCAGCCAGATCAATCGAGTCTGGACTGGTGCCGATAATCGGCGCACCGGCAGCTTCCAGATCGCGCGCCAGCTTCAACGGCGTTTGTCCGCCGTACTGCACGATCACGCCTTTGGGTTTTTCCAGATCGATCAACTCCAGCACATCTTCTAAAGTGAGTGGCTCAAAATAAAGCCTGTCCGAGGTATCGTAATCGGTGGACACGGTTTCCGGATTACAGTTGACCATGATGGTTTCAAAACCATCTTCACGGCAGGCCATCGCTGCATGCACGCAACAATAATCAAATTCAATACCCTGACCAATTCTATTTGGCCCGCCACCGAGTACCATGATTTTATCTTTGCTCGTCGGCGCGGCTTCGCATTCTTCTTCATAAGTGGAATACATGTACGCGGTGTCTGTGGCAAACTCAGCGGCACAGGTATCGACCCGCTTATAAACAGGACGTATGCCCAGCCCGTGACGCAACGTGCGTAGTTCCTGTTCGCTAATATCCAGCAATGTTGCCAATCTGCGATCCGCAAAGCCCTTGCGTTTAAGCTGGCGCATACGCGCTTTATCCAACGCGGCTTTGCCCTGCTCACGCACTTCATTTTCCAGCTTTACGATTTCTTCGATCTGCACCAGAAACCAGCGATCAATAAAAGTCAGCTCAAACAACTCTTCGACACTCAGTCCCATGCGAAACGCATCGGCCACATACCAGAGTCGATGCGGGCCGGGTGATTTTAATTCCTGCTTCAGCACATCCATAGCATCATCGGCTTCACTATCCAGAATCTCATCGAAACCATCAACGCCGGTTTCCAGTCCGCGCAGGGCTTTTTGCAGTGACTCCTGCTGTGAGCGGCCTATCGCCATCACCTCACCCACGGACTTCATCTGTGTGGTTAAACGTGAATCGGCTTTGGGGAATTTTTCAAAGGTAAAGCGCGGAATCTTGGTAACCACGTAATCGATGCTCGGCTCAAACGAAGCCGGGGTCGCGCCACCGGTAATATCATTGGCCAGTTCATCCAGGGTATACCCCACCGCCAGCTTGGCCGCGACCTTGGCAATCGGAAAACCAGTGGCTTTAGAGGCCAGCGCGGAGGAACGCGAGACGCGCGGATTCATTTCAATAATGATCATGCGCCCGTTTTCAGGATTGATCGCAAACTGCACATTCGAGCCACCGGTATCCACACCGATTTCCCGCAACACCATCAACGAGGCATTACGCATGATCTGATATTCTTTGTCGGTCAGGGTTTGTGCGGGGGCGACGGTAATGGAATCGCCAGTATGCACGCCCATCGGATCCAGATTTTCAATCGAGCAAATGATGATGCAGTTATCTTTATGATCCCGCACTACTTCCATTTCGTATTCTTTCCAGCCGAGAATAGATTCTTCAATCAACAGTTCGTTGGTGGGTGAAAGATCCAGTCCGCGTTCGCAGATCTCGACAAACTCTTCCTTGTTATAGGCAATCCCGCCCCCGCTGCCGCCCATGGTAAAGGACGGACGAATGACGGTGGGGAAACCCACCTGCGCCTGTACCTGAAAAGCTTCTTCCATGCTGTGTGCGACGGCGGCAAGTGGCATGTCCAGTCCGATTTTTTGCATTGCACGGCGAAAGCGATCCCGATCTTCGGCTTTATCAATCGCATCCCGGCAGGCACCGATCATTTCAACTTTGTATTTTTCCAGTATGCCTTCACGCGCAAGATCCAGCGCACAGTTCAACGCCGTTTGTCCGCCCATGGTTGGTAGAATCGCATCCGGACGTTCACGTTCAATAATCGTGGTCAGCACTTTCCAGTTAATGGGTTCGATATAGGTCGCATCGGCCATTTCCGGATCGGTCATGATGGTGGCCGGATTAGAGTTCACCAGAATCACCCGATACCCTTCCTCTTTCAGTGCCTTACAGGCCTGCGCGCCGGAGTAATCAAACTCACAGGCCTGACCGATAACGATCGGACCTGCGCCGATGATGAGAATGCTTTTTATGTCGTTTCTTTTTGGCATAATATTTTTTAACGCAAAGTCACAAAGACACGAAGAACGCAGAGATTAATAATAAAAAAAAACATAACAAGGATTTTCCTTTGCGTGCTCTGCGACTTCGCGTCTTTGCGTTAAGTCTTTTCCATCAAGGTTATGAAACGGTTAAATAAGCTAGCCATGTCGTGCGGCCCGGGGCTAGCTTCGGGATGTCCCTGAAAACTGAAGGCGGGAATATCGGTGCGCTGCACGCCCTGCAAGGATTGATCAAACAGGGAACGATGTGTTGCCTGTAAATTGCTCGGCAGGGTTTTATCGGCCACGGCAAAACCGTGGTTCTGACTGGTGATCATCACCTCACCGGTTTCCAGATCCTGTACCGGGTGGTTAGCACCGTGATGACCAAATTTCATTTTTTCAGTTTTTGCACCACTGGCCAATGATAACAACTGATGGCCGAGGCAGATGCCGAACATGGGCACGGCCTTTGCCGCCAGTTCCTGAATCGCCTTAATCGCGTAATCACAGGGCTCCGGATCGCCGGGGCCATTGGAAAGAAACACACCGTCCGGTTTCATCGCCAGCACATCCGCTGCCGGAGTTTGTGCCGGTACCACGGTCAGATGACAGCCTCGATCCACCAGCATTCGCAGAATATTGCGCTTCACGCCGAAATCATAGGCCACCACATGCAGAGGGAGATTTTCACTTGTCGGCGACTGTGCGTCCGGTAGCCCCGTGTCCAACGTCCAGCTACCCTGCGTCCATTCATAAGGTGCAGTTGTCGAAACGTCTTTCGCCAGATCCATTCCCTTGAGACCGGGAAAGGCTTTGGCAACCGCGAGTGCCGCGGTCTCATCCAGCTTTTCACCGGCAACGATACAAGCACTCTGTGCGCCCTTTTCTCGCAGGATACGAGTTAATTTCCGGGTATCAATATCGGCAATGGCAACCACTTTATTGCGCAGCAGATAGGCATCCAGACTTTCCTGCGTGCGCCAGCTGCTCGCCAGCAGCGGTAAATCACGTATCACCAGCCCGCTGGCGTGAATAGCGGATGATTCTTCATCATCAGCATTTGTACCGGTATTACCAATATGAGGATAGGTCAGGGTGACAATTTGTTGCGCATAAGAAGGATCGGTGAGAATTTCCTGATAACCGGTCATCGCGGTATTGAATACCACCTCGCCGACCGTCTGACCGTCAATACCAATGGACTCACCACGGAAAACAGTGCCATCTTCGAGTACAAGCAGAGCCGGCTTTCTCAAGTAAACCTCCATCATTCAGGCGCACAAAAAGCGGGAGACGCCCGGCTGGAGGCCTCCTGCTCGAAACAGGGTGGTCGGAAATCTTTCAGACCGGGGGGATTTTACTGGAAATGCACAGATCTAGCCAGCCCATATTTCCCTGCCAGCTCCGTCCTCACAGCCGTAAAAAAATTGGTTTAAATTTATCAGCTAACCCGGTATAAAAAATTCCCGGCAACCCGACTGGATTTTAGGCGAGTAACAATCTAGCTTATATAGGGTAATGCCTGTTAACTATAATATGGAATCTCGTCTAATATGGAGTCCCGTCATTTTTTATTTGCCGCCCTGCTCGGCGTCCTTATTTTTATTGCAGTCATTTTTTTAAACAATATCTCCGCTCGAATTCATCAAGGCCAGCAAGGTATCGTCGCCATTCAGTTACTGGACGCCATGCGCCGCCCGGTACTTGCTCTGGAAGCGGCAGATCGAGAAAATCACCTGGATCCATCTGCACTTGTCTCCGCACAGGCCAAATTTGAACAGGCAGTCACAACTATTCAGCAGCTAAGCAAACGTTATCTTGCCGCCAGTCGTTACAATCCTGTGCTTGCAAAAAATGTTGATGAACTTACCCTGCACCTGGACAACTGGATTCAGGCCGAACAGAAAGAGCGTAAACAGCCCCATCAACATCCGACACATATCCCCATTTCCCAGCACCTGTTTACTAATCATCAACACCTGATTGATGTACTCTCATTAATTGCCGAAGGCGAACCCCCGATTCATCAGGACATCGAACAGGGGCAATCTGCCGAGCGGCTGCTGCAATGGAGCAGCATTGTTCTTCTTAGTTACCTTTTTCTATTATTTATTTTTTTACAGCGCTTTCGACAAAGGCAACTGGAACAGGTACAGGCTGAACTTCAGCAGCGAGAAAATTACCTGTCCATGACCCTGGATAGTATCGGTGATGCGGTGATCGCCACCGATACTCAGGGCAAGATCACGCGGATGAATCCCATCGCCGAAGCACTCACGGGCTGGCAGCAAAGCGAAGCCTGCGCCCACCCACTGCCCGATGTATTCAAGATCATAAATGCTCTCAATCGTAAGACTGTAGATAATCCAGTAGATAAAGTGCTATCCAACGGGCAGATTGTCGGTCTCGCCAACCATACGCTGCTGATTGCCAAAAATGGCTGTGAATATCAAATCGCCGATAGCGGCGCGCCTATCCTGGATGAAAAAGGCAAAGTGTTGGGGGTTATTCTGGTCTTCCGTGATATCACAAAAGAATACCAGCAGCAGGAAATTTTACGCAAAAGTCAGCACCAGCTTGCAGAAGCCCAACAGCTTAGCCATGTCGGCAACTGGCAGCTGGATCTACTCAATGATCGACTAGAGTGGTCAGATGAAATTTTCCGTATTTTCGAAATCAACCGAGAACAATTTCAGCCTTCCTATGAAGGCTTTCTCAACAGTATCCACCCAGATGATCGCGAGAGGGTCAATCAGGCCTATTCAGACTCACTGAAAAATAAAACGCCCTACAAGATCAGCCACCGCCTGTTAATGAGCGATGGCCGGATTAAATATGTTAATGAATATTGCCAGACCGATTTTGATGAGCAGGGTAATCCGCTACGATCCATTGGCGTGGTACAGGACATAAGCGAACAGCGAATACTTGAAGACGAACTGTTCAAGACTGCATCTGAATGGACGCAGGCCATGGACTCGATCAATGATGCCATTTATCTGATTGATCTCGATGACCGAGTCATCCGCGC
The DNA here is from genome assembly GCA_964539595.1 of uncultured Thiohalophilus sp. Classification (GTDB taxonomy): domain Bacteria; phylum Pseudomonadota; class Gammaproteobacteria; order UBA6429; family Thiohalophilaceae; genus JAADGZ01. The sequence continues at coordinate 6,789 of CAZIJT010000121.1, forward strand.
CAATAAAACTTTTTATCAACTCACCGGCCTCAAACCAGAGCAGGTAATTGGCCAGGATATTAATCAGATTATGCACCCCGAGGGTGAACCCGAACCTTGCCCCGTGTGTCAGGCCAGAAAAGCACACGAGGATACGCTACTGATCATGGAAACAAAGCATCCTGATAATCCCACTGGTCGTCCCATCGAAATCACGCTTCAGGTAATTCGCGATACTGAAAAAGTACCGGTTAGCATTCTGATGAAAATACGCGACCTGACTCAGCAACGGGAAACAGAAAACAAACTTCGTCAGCATCAGGAACATCTTGAAATTGAAGTCAAAAAACGTACCACCGAGCTCACTCAGGCAAATAAAGAACTGGAATCATTTAGTTATTCAATTTCACATGATCTGCGCGCACCTCTACGCGCCATCAATGGTTTTGCAATCGCGCTCTGCGAAGATTATGCCGAGAAGCTTGATGACACCGCCAATAATTACCTGGCTCGTATATCAGCCGGTGCAAACCGCATGTCAACACTGATTGATGATTTGTTGATGCTGTCACGCATCAACCGCGCACCCCTGAATAGAACCGACTGTAACCTGGGGACTATAGCAAACGAAATCAAACAGCAATTTGCGGAACAGTATCCATCGGAACATTTACAATGGAAAATTCAGCAACAACTGAACACACATTGCGATGAAAACTTAATCCGTATCGCTTTGGAAAATCTGCTTGGCAACGCGCTGAAATATTCCAGCAATAATCTCAACGCTGTAATCGAATTCGGATGCCAACAGCAAAATGGGGAAACTGTATTTTATATCCGTGACAACGGCGTTGGTTTTGATATGCAATATGTCAGCAAATTATTCGGCGCATTTCAGCGCCTGCATGGTAAAGAGTTTGAGGGAACAGGCATTGGCCTTGCCACCGTGCAACGTATTATTTCCCGGCACGGCGGAAAAATATGGGCCGAAGCTAAAGTGGACAAGGGCGCGACTTTTTATTTCAGCCTTGAGTGAGTAGCTGCAAACGGGCCAGGTATCCGTTGTAGGTTCGCCTTCAGGCGAACATGTGCGGCTGAAGCCGCACCTACGAGGAC
>CAZIJT010000122.1:0-7870 GCA_964539595.1 uncultured Thiohalophilus sp.
CACTTAAAATACATCTTAAACAGCCGCAAACTTTCCGTATAAGACACTCGAACATTTAACCAGTAAAAATTAATTATGTTAACCCGCACACCCTATAGACTATTCCTCCTTATATCATTTCTGGGCAACTTTGCAATTTCACAACCGCTGCTGGCAGAAATTTATAAATGGACTGATGCTGAGGGCAACATCCAGTTCTCCGACTCCGCCCCCAGTAATCAGATCGCAAAGAAAATAAAGCTGGAAATTAATTCTATCTCCATTCCGAAAATCAGCACCCATTCAAATAGTACCGCAACATCCCGTCGAGTCGTTATCTATACTACTGACTGGTGTGGCTACTGCAAAAAAGCCAAAAAATTTATGCGCAAAAACAACATTGCCTTTAGCGAATATGATATCGAAAAATCGGCGCGGGCAAAAAGAGAATATGATCGTCTCAATGGTCACGGCGTCCCGCTCATTGTCGTCGGAAAAAAGACCCTGTCTGGTTTTTCTCCCTCCAGCCTGATGGCATTGCTCAAATAAATCCACCCTCTTTAGCCGACATTACCTCATTGGCAGCGGCAATGTCTTCTACACGATCCACATCCCACAGTGTATCCAGCTCCGAGCAGATTAATCCAGCCTCACTCAGGCGCTGCCGAGTTTGCTGTAACACCGTTGATGTTCCCCAATTTATATTTTTAAACATATCCGTATTCAGTCTGGACTGTCCCACCAGTACATAGCCGCCATCTTCAGCCGGTCCCAGCACACATGATGCCGTGCCGGTTAACATCTGCAAGGCCTGCTCAAGATAGTCTCCCGTGATCGCCGGGCAATCGCTACCAATCAGTAGCACCTGCTGGCAGTTTGCCAAACCCTCGGCTAGTGCATGCGTCATCCGCGTACCGAGATCCACGCCCTGCTGCGATTTCAGGCTAATACCATGCCGGGCATGAAGTTCACAAAACAGCGGGTGATCCAGCGCTCCATCACAGTAGAGCTCTACCGGGCATAGCTGACTGTGAACCGCCCGTTCTACGGTATAACGAGTCAGGCGCGCAGAAAATTCAGCTGCACCTGTCTCACCTAGTTGTGAAATCAATCGAGTCTTGGCCTTGCCCGCTACGGGTGCCTTACTGAAGATTAAAATTCGGGCATCGGGATAGGGGTATGACAAGCGGTTCAACGGTAATAAATCCGGTGCAGGCGTTTAGGCGACACCCCAAGAAACCAGGCCAGCCGCAAACTCCACATCAGTAACACCGTGCGCAAAATGCCCCGAGTCTCCCAGCGTCGACTTGAAGTTATCACACGGGAGCGCAGGCAGGCGGGGGCGGAAATTTTTTTCAGCCGCCGACTCAATTCCAGATCTTCCATCAACGGGATGTTAGCAAAACCACCAAGATGCACAAAGGCCTCACGCAACACAAACATAGCCTGATCGCCGGTGGCGATACCCGTGACGCGAGAGCGCCAGTTCATTAACATTTCGACCATGCGCAACAAGCCTGCATCACCCGAGAGACGTACATCGAAACGCCCCCAAACTGATCCCGCCTCCAGGGCTTGACGAATTAGCCTGTCCGCTTGCTGCGGAAGTTGCGTGTCGGCATGCAAAAATAACAATACGTCTCCCTGTGCTTGCTCAGCCCCCGCATTCATTTGTCGGGCGCGGCCACATTCAGTCAGAACAGTTTTATCTACAAGCTTCTCTGCCAACTGCCGCGTAGCATCAGCGCTGCCGCCATCGACCAGAATAATTTCATGACCCGCTTCACGGTATCGCTGCAAGCTGGACAAATGCCCTACAATTTCAGTGGATTCATTGAGTACCGGAACAATAATAGACAGCCGCATAATTTAATTTAGCCTGTGAACATCTTAATAATTAACCCCATTTTCAATGGCTTAACAGCGGCTAAGCCGTTCACTGCTTTAGCCGTAAATCGGTTTCAGGGCTAAATAAGCTTCGCTAGCTGCCGATATAAAGGATCTGTAAATCTGTCAAGGCACTCACATAGCTATGGATAATCTGGCCGAACAACTAATCCGCGATTACAAAGAGCTGGTTTCCCTGCCGGAAATCACCCTGCGCATAAATGAGATGGTCAATGATCCTGACTGCGACATTGATAGCATCAGCACACTCATCAGTCAGGATCCCGCGCTGGCCGTGCGCCTTCTGGGTATCGCGAATAGCCCCTTCTATGGCTTCTCAACTGAAATCAGCACCGTTAATCGTGCCATTGCCGTACTCGGCATTAACAAAATCCGCGACATTGTTTTATCTGCCTCGGCCACTAAGGCCTTCAATGGGATTCCGGTAGAGATCATCTCTGTCGATGATTTCTGGCAACACAGTCTGTACTGCGGCGTGCTCGGGCAAACACTGGCAAAGCAAACTTCACTGGAGGCCGATGCGGTATTCATTGCCGGTCTGCTACATGATATCGGCCAATTAATTCTATTCAACCGTTTTCCACAGGAAATGCACGAAATCATTCTGCGCACCATTGAAGGTGAAACGCCACTAACCATGGTGGCGGCTGAACGCGAACGGCTGGGCATGGATCATACTCAGGTTGGCGCTGAACTGGCGCGTTCATGGCATCTCCCAGCGCACATCGAAGCCGTGATTGCCGGACACCATACACCTGAAGCTGCGACCGACCATCAACAGGAAATCGCCTTGATCTACATTGCCAATAGCGTGGCGCAAATGCTCGACTTTGACAGCGACAGCGTAATGAACAAACTGGATATATCCGACACTATCTGGAGCATGGCACAACTGAGCCACGAACAAATTCCTCCGGCCATGGATGCCGCCAGCGAACAGCTGGATACGCTGCGCCAACTTTATTTTAAGTAGCGGCTACTCGACGACCCGGGCTATTCGACCTAGACTATTCGGCCCGTGCTATTCGATCAAGGCTCCACCACAACTGCTGCCCTGCCCCGCCGTGCAACCATAGCAGTGATCCGCCACCACAACCGGTAAACCTTCTAATAACTCATGATTCAGGTCACGCAGATGATGACGAGGTTTGCCGCAAGATTGCAGCGGCAGATCCAGCATCTGATTAAAATCACAGTCATAAACATAGCCCTGCCAGTCAACACTTATCAGACTGCGACACATAACGGTGGGTAAATTATCATCCTCATGTGCCGCTTTCAGCAGATTCATATACTCATCAAAACTACCTTTGGAAATCAGCATGCTACCAAAACGTTGGATAGGCATATTGGTGAGAGTAAGCAAGCTACTAAACTGTATGCCGAAACGACTTTCCAGTTCCCGTTTATAATCAGCTTCGAGTTGCTGCTGTGGCGGTGGAAGAAACGCCCCACCGGGGTTATACATCAGATTCAACAATAAGCCAGATCCCGGCTGCCCGTAACCCAGGGCATTGAGTTTTTTCAAACCAGTTATGCTGGCATCATAAACACCCTTGCCGCGCTGACCATCTACATTTTCTTTCATATAGCAGGGCAATGAAGCCACCACTTCAACCTGATTTTGCGCAAGAAATTCCGCCAGCCCCTCCTGTCCAGGCTCACTCAGAATACTCAGATTGCAGCGATCAATTACCTGTACTCCCCTCGCTCTCGCCTGCTCAACCAGATAGCGAAAGTGTGGGTTCAACTCGGGTGCGCCGCCGGTTAAATCCAGCTTGGTAATTGCAGCCGTATCTATGAAAACCAGCAATTGCTCAATATTTTCGCGCGACATACTTTCTTTGCGCTTCGGCCCCGCATTGACATGACAATGCAAGCACTGCTGGTTGCAGACATAACCAAGGTTAACCTGCAGGGTTTGCAAATTGCTGCGTTGGACAGCAGGAAAATCTGATTCTTTCAAAAGGGGAAAAGTTGCATGCATAGGCGGCTCCGGTTATTCTGGAATTTATAAATACACTTTAATATTACACATTCAGGCCAAAATTTGCCTGTGATAATACAGACCATGGATAAACTGGATAAATTACCGCTGCTACCACTTTTTTTTGTTGCCCTGTTGCTCGGTCTGGCACCTTTCGGCGAGCAGGCACATTTACTGGAAAAGCTCAATCTACTGTTTGCCGGTGAATTACAGCGCCCCATCGATATTTTTGACCTCCTCCTGCATGCAACACCCTCTGTAATATTGCTGCTGAAACTCATACGCATGGTTACTCAACGCATTAAATAACAGGAAGAAATAACATATGAAATCACTGTTAACTACCAGCTTATTATTTTTTCTCCTGCTATCTGCACAGGCACAGGAGCTAACCAGTGTAAAAGAGGGGGATCGTTTTCACCTTGCCGTTGGCGGCTATCTGGTAACTAATTCAGAAACCGAGATTAGTTTATCAAGCCCCTCGCTACTGGGTATCTCCATCAACACCGCCAACGATTTAGGCATGGACAAACGCACCAATGTCGCACGCATCGATGGCTTATATCGCTTCACTCCGGCTCATGCACTTGAGTTCACCTGGTACGATATTCGTAGACGTGGCACAAAAATACTATCTCGGGATATTGAATGGAATGGTGAAACCTTTCCCATTGGCGCGCAGATTGACAGCCAACTTGATACCGAAATATTCAAACTGGCCTACAATTATTCGTTCTATCACAATAAAAAAGTAGAACTCGGTATCGGTGGTGGCCTGCATATTATGCAGATTAAAACCGGCTTAGCAGGACAAACTAATAATGGCGATAACGGTAATTTTTCAACCAGCCTCACAGCACCTCTTCCCGTCATTAATGCCCGTCTACGTTACCAGATTACGCCAAAGTTCAGTTACAATATTAGTCTTGATTTCTTTGCTCTGGATTTTGAGGAATACTCAGGAACTTTTAGCGATCTTGATTTTCGCCTGCTCTATCAACTAAGCAAACACTTTGGCATTGGCGGCGGTTTAAATAGCAACAACCTGAATCTTAAAGAAAATAAAAATGGCTATCGACTCGAAGTCAATAATAACGTCGCAGGCGTAACCCTGTTTCTTACCATGAACTATTAACAGGCTTAAGGGGATAGATGTTATTCTACTAATTTGTGCTGAGCCCTTCGAAAAGATCAGCTTGATTAGAATTAATCAGGACTCTATTAATATTTATACACAGCATATAGCTGAGCGCTGTTGTGTGACCATTCGAAAAAATTACTGGTAACCACATTGGCCGACTCAACTTTCAGGCTAAAGGCGCTAAGTCCAGCACCAATTCCCCAGTTAGAATTGAAATAGTATTCTGTGCTGATATTTGCACTCATTATACTGCCTTTCACTTTGCTCACCTGCAAAGCAAAATAACGCGCCGAGGCATTAGCTCGCCAGGATGGTGAAATTTCATAGGTTGCAGAAAGCCCAAATAGGGGCATGGGAGCCTGAAGCTTTTGCTCGGCAAAATAGTCTGATTTGAAAACGGGGGTAATCTCACCCTCTGCCAGTACATTTCCTGCGGCTGACACCCGTGCATTATTTCTCAACCAGTAAACACCCGCCGATAATCCCAACTCAAATTCTGGTTTACGATAAAGGCTGTAGATATAACTGAAATCAAAAATATTCGATTTCACCACCGAGGAAATAGCCGCCCCTGCTTTGATGGTGGTGTTATCGATAACCACATCATTCTGATTCGACCAAAATGTTGATCTTTGAATTGGGTTATAGGTAAGACTAAGTCGGTGATTATCGGCTACCCGGTACCAACCACTGATCCAGTTATAACTAAGCTGGCTATCAAATCCAAGATCACTTTCAAGATCAACCCCTGTATTGATAGAGCCATCCCTGGAATTTATTTTTATTTCTGAATTAAAGTTACTAATACTTGTACCCACTGAAATCCGATAAAGTTCATCCAATGCCGCCTGAGTAGATGCAGACATAAACAACATTATGATACTGGATAATACCCAGCTAATTATTCTTGTATCAGAAAGCATAACCCACTCCGATACTGATGCCCGTAAAACTAAGATCAAACACATTGCTTGCCGTTGTTTTTCCCTCAAATAAACTTAGTTGTTTTTGTTGAGACAATTCAAGTTGAAATGAAACACTTTTAGTAAACGAATGTGACCAGGCGGCAGCAATAAAATAACCATAACCATTCGTCTTGCTAGACGTCGTTCCTGCGGGGACTCCAGCCTCAAAATACTCTTCAACACTCAAGGTGGTGTCATAGTAAAGAACGCCTGCACGCGCATAAATTTTATTACGTTCTGAAAAAACATGCTCGGGTCGCATCCCTAACGTCAACCCGTAGGTTTCAATAAAAGTTTGATAGGTTCCGACAATATCTGTTTTGGGTGCGTCAATAATTTCATCGCTGATAAATGCTCCGGCAGTTAGCGCCAACCAGGGTCGATAATAATAATTATAATTAATAGACGCTATTTTCCCCAGATTAAAATCATCGGATCCGCCCGCGTCAGGCATGGCATATAAAATATTTGCATCGACCAACATTTTATCGGCATGGCAAACAGGCATGATCTGAACAAATAGAATTGAGAATATAATTGCAGCTTGTCTAAACATAAAGGGATTATTTAAATTTAGTTGGGATTGTAATCAAGGGTGACTTCCACACTACGGCTACCAAAGATTCTTCCGTTGGTCGATACAGAATCAAAGCTTCCAGTACGTTGGCGAAAGAAAAATAGTCGTATTTCGCAGGAATTTTCAACTGGATTTATCGGGAATACTGTTTTAAAGAATTGATCATCCACTGAACCGTTGCTTAGCTTTTCCAGCATTTCCTGCAACATAGACTTAGCCTCGTCAACAATAATTTTTGTTACTGCGCTGCCATCATAAATATCATAAATAAATTGATCCAGACTTATAGTTTCCGTTCCATCATCAGAATCATCAACCAGTGTCGCCTCGGTACCATAGGTACTAGTTTTAACGCCATTATCACAGCTAACTGCTGAACGAATTTTCATCGTGTCACCCGACCCCGCGGGCGTCCAGCTAATCACAAAACTATCATTGACACTGGTAAAGAGTGTGCCACTCAACGCCATGTTTGCTGGTTCCGGGGGTAAGGTAATCGTTGCCGATGCACCCACCAGTTCACCCGGGCCAGGGTCAATGTTCAGCAAGTCAACGGGGTACCATCGTGCTTGTCGAGCTTCAATGGGTTTATGCACCATTAAGAAATCAATCTCATCGAAGTTTGCACTATTAGGCAGACTAGCCGCATAACTGCCCGTATAAAAACTCGATTCAAGCAGCAGAATTGTGTCATTCATGGTGCTGGCCTGAACCACATCTCCACCCACCAAATTTATCGCTGTGCCATTGTCAAAAATAGCAATCGCCACCTGCACACTATCTTCACCACTGTGTTGATTCGCGCCCACCGCAGCAAATCGACCGCTAGTGGGGACACCAGGGACGTTAGTGTTTGTTTCGATTTCACAACCTGTCAGAATTAGTGTTGTAAGCACAAACGCTATTAGGCGAGAACGATGCAAAAAAGAATGGTTGTTGCGTGGATTCATAGGGTCATGTGTTCATTTGAGTATGGGTTTCGATTATACAGCAAATTAGAGATTCAAGTAATTGACTACCTTTTCCAGGATAAGTTCTTTGAATATTTATTCTGCCTGCTGGGAACAGGATACTATTACAAATATAACGTTCAGCCAAAACAATGCCTGAATGACAAGCTCGTGGCGGCATAAGCCAAGACTATTAGCTTTATGCTATGACATACTATTTAAGATACACTTATTATTATGTGCAAATATATTCTCATACCTGTTTTTTATGGCTATTTATCTTCTCGGTATTTGCCAACGAACTTACAAATGAAAAATATAATTCCGGTTGGCGTTTTAACATGGACAATGATTTATTAACCG
>CAZIJT010000123.1:0-7581 GCA_964539595.1 uncultured Thiohalophilus sp.
TCCTAGGGGCTGTTGATCTTTCAGATGTTAGGCTGATTTTGAGAAAATTTTAGTCCTGACAAGGCATTTTTTACGTATCAATGCACTCCATTGATAGTAAACAATAACGCAGGCAGGGCTAAAATTAGCCAACATCAGACAATAGATGAAAGATCAACAGCCCCTAGGTGTTCTTGCCCTGAGTAAAAATCTCTGCGTCCTCGCGTCTTTGCGTTGATCCTTCCGGCCATGACTTAATATAAATATCCTGTTGGGCAAACGGTATCTCAATTTTGTTGGCCTGAAATTGCAGATAGACTTCGGTATTCAAGGCATCTAACACCCGTCCGCGCAGCACTGGCTCATCTACCCAACTGAGTAATTCAAAATCCAGACTGGAACCACCGAAGCTGCGAAAGCGCACCCGGGGTTCTGGATCTTCACAGACGCTGACGTTGTTCAATGCGATTTCCATTAAGATGTTTTTTACCTGCTCGATATCCGAGCCATAGGCGACGCCGACTTTGAGGCGAATGCGGAACTTGGTATGTGGCCCGCCAGATTCGTTAATGATGCGGGTGTTACCCATAATAGAATTAGGAATGGTGACCTCGACATCGTCGCGAGTAAGAATGCGAGTGCTACGAATACCAATGTGTGTGACTTCACCGCGCTCGCCACTATCGAGGACGATGTAGTCGCCTATTTTGTAAGGCGCATCGGCAAGAATAAATACCCCGGAAAATAAATTGGCCAGCGTATCTTTTGAGGCAAAACCAATGGCGATACCGATAACCCCCGCCGAGGCCAACCAGGCGGTCATATCGACATTCCATGCGCTGAAAACAAAATATACCGCGAGGGCGATAATAATAAGGATGGCCAGATTTTCAAATAGCGGCAGGGTTTGACTGCTGATCACGTTGAAGCGGTCAGCGGTCTGGCTGGCGGCGCGTAGTAACAGGCGAGCAAGCCGTAAAATAAAAATTGACCAGATGATGACCGAGCTGGTTTTTAGTAAGGAAAAGAATAGCACTTCCTGTTTGCCATCGAGCACCAGACTGCTGGCAATGGATGCCGAAATAATCAGGATACTGTAGAACACCGGGCTGCGGACAAGCTCGATAAATTGATCGTCGAGGTGGGTGTGTGAGCGGTGCGTCAATTTGTAAATAATTGAGGTAAGGCTCCAGCTGAAAACCCGGGCAATCAGGTAACCGCCGACTATGACTATTAACGCCTGTAGATAATGGTTTGCGCCGAACAGATGCAGAAAAGGCTTGAGTTGCAAGTTGAGAGTTTCAAGTTGTTCCATTGGTGTCGGCCCCTTGTGTGAATCTCCAGAATTATATAGTAAGCACTGCGGCTATGGAAAAATGCAAATTATTGACCTGGTGCATGGTTGCAGGCAGCAGGCTGGACTATACTAGCTATCCCTGTCACCGCCGAGCCAGAATTTCAGCGCAGGCAGGCACACACAACCTTAAAGATATTAGGAATAACACGGATAAAGGTAATGGCTAAATTATTACTAATTGCTGTTATTACGCTGTTCAGCAGCTTTGCGGCGAGGGCGGAGTCGTCCTCGGCGTCTGACTATCATAACTGGCAGTTTAAAATGAACGACGCGCCGAGTCATTCTACCGGCAAGCCTGTTCCTTTAAATTTTCAACTTGCGCATGATCCTGTGGGTGGCCGCTGGAATATCAGCGAGGATTTACTACGACCACGGTTTTCCAGCGCGATGGCAGACGATGCTGCCATGCCTGAGACAACAGGGCTGCAACAATATGATGCGGCACTGTCCTATGCCGTAGTGAAAAAAGGCATGAATCTTGACCTGGGTTTAAACATTCGTTTTTTTGATGGCAATACTTTTTATCATCGGAGTAGTCGCCAACCACAGCACAACTTTCGAGACGCGGTACCGATGTTTTATGCCGCCGCCCTGTTTGAATTGCCGTTTGAAGGATTATCCGCAGGCTTTGTTGGTCGGCACTCAGATTCTTTGATCAACCCGAGCTTTGATTACAAAGCTAAATTATCGTATCAATGGGCTGGGGGCTTAGGGCTGGAAGGGGGTTGGCAGCATCAACAATACGCGAATGATCAACTAAACTCGCTACAGAATTCACTGGATGCCAAGGGCGTGTTCCTGGATCTACGTCTGAAGTTTTAATTTTCTTTGGTTTTAATTCCCTGCTGCTTATTATAGCGAGCACCTGTAGGTACGGCTTCAGCCGTACATGTTCGCCGCCCGAAGGGTAGAAGGCGAACCTACAATGGATACCCCGTCCGCTTGCGGTGGGGATATTTATTTTCGGTAAACCACACGGGCTATCGCCCAGATCGTTACTTTCTCCACCCCGACCTTACGGAATGTCTGCGCCAACGCATTGGCCGTGTGCCCGCTAGTAATTACGTCATCAACAATAGCGATATGCTGATAGCCCGGAGTCTGGCTAATGCGAAAGGCATGGCGAAGATTTGCCGCGCGCGAGGCCAGTTTCAAATCGGTTTGTGGGCGGGTCTGGCGAACCCGCTGCACCAGATTTTTTTCCAGTTTAATCCCCAGTGAGCGTGCGACCGGTCGGGCAAGTTCCAACGCCTGATTGTAACCGCGCTCGCGCAAACGAGAGGGATGCAGGGGAACGGGCACGATGCAGTCGGGACGTGCGGCTGCCTTTTTCTGTAGATGCTGGGCGAGCAGGCCACCCAGCAGCCGAGCATGCTGTAGCTGTTGACGAAATTTCAGACCGGTGATCAGGGCATCAAGGGGGGCGGCATAGAGGTAAGGAGCCTGAGTGTGTTGATAGTCTGGCGGAGAATCCAGGCACTGGCCACAGAGTTGGCTATGGCTACTTTGTGGAACAGGTCGGGCGCAGCGGTGACAGCAGGATTTATTCTCAGGCAAGGCCTGTTCACAGGCGGGGCAAATGCCAAAGGAGCCAGAATTTGCTGTGCCGCAGAGCAGGCAGGGAGCGATGCTTAGCTTAAAAGGGTTGATATTTAACCAGTTGTTCACTTTTGACTTCCCTGTCAGTTGACATGCATGCTGTAGTGTCTAAAATTCGCCTTCCTGTTTCGTAGTATCTTACCCGGTGAATAGTAATGAAATCCAGCATCCCTGTTGTCGCATACCTTGATGATTTACGCCATGACTGGCAGGAAGTGGAAATCGCAGCGCTGTTTGCGCAACCCTTCAACGACTTGCTGTTTCAGGCGCAAACTATTCATCGCCAGCATTTTGCCGCCAATGAGGTGCAGATAAGCTCATTATTAAGCATCAAGACTGGTCGCTGTTCTGAGGACTGTGGTTACTGCCCACAAAGTGCCCATCATGATGCCGAACTGGAATCCGAACCTTTGTTGCCGCTGGAGGATGTTGTTGAAGCGGCGAAGGCCGCCAAGGCTAACGGTGCAAGTCGTTTCTGTATGGGGGCAGCCTGGCGTTCACCCAAGGATCGAGATTTGCAGCCGGTGATGGACATGGTCAAAGCGGTGAAAGCGTTGGAACTGGATACCTGCATGACCCTGGGGATGTTGAGTGCCAAGCAAAGTCAGAAATTGAAACAGGCCGGGCTGGATTATTACAACCATAATCTGGACACCTCACCAGAATTTTATGGCAAGGTGATTACCACCCGCACCTATCAGGACAGGCTCGATACTTTGCAACATGTGCGTGACGCGGATATCAAAGTTTGCAGTGGCGGCATTCTGGGCATGGGCGAATCACGGGGTGATCGGGTGCGGCTGTTACAACAACTGGCGAATCAGGAAAAACATCCTGAGAGTGTGCCGATTAACTTATTAATAAAGGTAGAAGGTACGCCGCTGGAAAATGCGCCGGATCTGGATCATCTTGAATTTGTGCGCAGCATTGCGGCGGCTCGCATTATCATGCCTCGTTCACAGGTGCGCCTGTCAGCCGGTCGAGAAAGCATGAGTGATGAAACACAGGCCTTGTGTTTTCTTGCGGGCGCAAATTCTATTTTCTATGGCGAAAAATTATTAACCACATCAAACCCTGCGGCGGATAGTGATATGCAGTTATTTGAACGTCTCGGCATTCAGGCTGTTTAATCAGGTGGCGGTTTTGCCGGTGAGTGTGTAAACGCCGTGTTATTCGAACGACTCAAACAACAACTATACGAACGTGAGCAGGCGCATCTCTATCGTCGTCGTCGAATCATGTCTACGCCTCAGGGCATCAAGGTTTGTATTGATGGCCGTGACTATCTGAACTTTTGCAGCAATGATTACCTTGGTCTGGCCAATCATCCTGACTTGAAAAAAAGCTTCAAGCAGGCGGTTGATAATTATGGGGTTGGCAGCGGCTCGGCACATTTGATCAACGGCCACTCGCGCGAACATCATGCACTGGAAGATGAACTGGCGGCCTTCACTGGGCGTGAGCGAGCGTTACTATTTTCTACCGGTTACATGGCCAACCTCGGTGTGCTGTCTACGTTATTGGAACGCCATGATACTGTGTTTGAAGACCGGCTTAATCATGCCTCGTTGATCGATGCCGGTATTCTATCCCGTGCACGCATGCAACGTTATGCGCATAGCAACATGACTGCGCTGGCTGAAAAACTGCAACAGAGTAACAAGGGCGGAAAACTGATCGTTAGTGATGGTGTGTTCAGCATGGACGGTGATCTTGCGCCCGTAGTCGAGATGGCGAAACTTGCGAGCGAACATGATGCGGTGCTGATGATTGACGATGCGCATGGACTCGGTGTGCTGGGCAAGACGGGCGCGGGCACGCTGGAGCAGGCCGAGCTGGATGCGAACGCGGTGCCGGTGTTAATGGGCACACTGGGCAAAGCGCTGGGAAGCTTTGGTGCCTTTGTCGCGGGTGATGCGTTGTTGATTGAAGCCCTCATCAACCATGCGCGGAGTTATGTGTATACCACCGCCCTGCCACCGGCTGTCGCCGCCGCCACGCGTACCAGTCTGCATCTGTTGCAAACAGAAAGTTGGCGACGAGAAAAATTGGCGTCATTGATTGAACATTGGAAACAGGGGGCAAGTCAGTTGCAGTTGCCCTTAATGCCATCCGCTACTGCAATACAACCTTTATTACTTGGCAGTAGTGAGAAAGCCGTGCGCTTAAGCCAGCAGCTTGATGAACAGGGTTTTTTGATCAGCGCGATTCGCCCACCAACCGTGCCCAAAGATCAGGCGCGACTACGCATTACGCTTTCAGCCGAACATGAACTGGCCGACATTGATCGCTTGCTTGATGCGTTGGCAAATTTATTAAAAAAGGATGCGATGGATGAGTGATGCTCTATTCGTCGAAGTCAGAGGGCAGGGTCCAGCTATGCTGCTGTTACATGGCTGGGCAATGCATGGCGGCATCTGGCCGGAACCATTATTGCTTGAGCTGGAAAAATATTTTTGTCTACATATTATTGATTTACCGGGGCATGGAAATAGTACGGCACTGGCGGATGGGTTTAGCCTGAACAATGTAAGCGATGTGCTTCATGATTACGCCGTTAGCAAGCTGGATGCGGCGGCTATCTGGCTGGGCTGGTCACTGGGCGGCATGCTGGCTGCGAACATGGCAACGCGGCATCCAGAGTGGGTGACTAAACTGGTACTGGTTTCATCGAGTCTGTGTTTTTGTAAAACGGATAACTGGCCAGAGGCAATGGATGCTAATGTGTTGAAATTATTTGCCACCCAGTTGCGCAAAGATTATCGAATGACTTTATCCCGTTTTCTTGCGCTACAGTTTAAAGGCGACGCCCATGCGCGTGAAGGCTTGCGTGATTTGCGTAAACAACTATTTGCCCGTGGCCAACCTGATTTCGAAAATCTAAATGCGGGACTGGCTATATTATTAAACGATGATCTGCGTTGGCAGGCCGGGAAAATAGCGCAGCCAGTACAATTGATCGGTGGTGAGTACGACAGCCTGACACCGGCAGCCGCAGTGAAGGTGATAGCCGCACAGTTCACGCAGGCACAAACCGCGATTATAAAAGGCGCAGGACATGCGCCGTTTATTTCTCATGCTGATGATTTTAACCAACAACTGATGGCCTTTATTCATGCCTGAAAAAACAGAGAGTGATCTGGATTGCTCGCAGGTGCGGCGCAGTTTTGAACAGGCGGCTGTCGCCTATGATGAAGCCGCCGTGTTGCAGCGTGAAGTGGGTAACCGTTTACTCGAACGGCTTGAGTATATTCGCTTTAGCCCTGCACGCATTCTTGATCTGGGTTCCGGTACGGGGTTTTGCCAACAGACATTACTGCATCGTTATCCGACGGCTGAATTTCACTCATTGGATCTTGCTCGCGGGATGCTGATGCAGGCGCGAAAAAAAATTAACTGGCTACGCCGATTGAAACGCCGCGATCATTTTATCTGTGCCGATGTAAACGTCCTGCCCTATGTGGATAATAGTATGGACATGATTGTTTCAAATTTAACCTTGCAATGGTGTGCCGATTTGTCTGCGGTATTTAGCGAATCTCGGCGGGTATTGAAACCGGGGGGCATGTTGCTGTTTACCAACTTCGGTGCAGACACCTTAAAAGAATTACGCGCCTGTTGGTCGAAGGTTGATAGTTACACGCATGTCAATCAATTTGTGGATATGCACGATGTGGGTGATGCGCTGTTGGCCTCGGGGTTTTCTGATCCTGTGGTGGATATGGAAATGATCACCGTCACGTATAAAGATGTGCGGGCTATTATGCAGGATCTAAAACAGATTGGTGCTCACAATGTTACCCGTGGCCGCGCGCGTGGTTTAACCGGCAAGGGTCGCCTGCAACAGGTACAGCAGGCCTATGAAAACTATCGGCGAGATGGCGTGCTGCCGGTTAGTCATGAAGTCATTTACGGACTCGCATGGCGCAGTGAAAATGTACCGGGTAAAAACAATCAACCGCTTGAAATATATATTTCTCCTGATGATATAAAAGTGAGTAACAATAAGTGAAAGCCTTGCGCGGTATATTTGTTACTGGTACTGATACCGAAGTTGGTAAAACGTATGTCAGTTGTGCCGTGCTGGATATGCTCAGGCGGCAGGGCGTGAGAACCACGGCGATGAAGCCGGTGGCCAGCGGCGCAGAAAAAATAAAATCTCAGTATGTCAATGATGATGCACTACGCTTGCAGCAGGCGGCGACGGTGGCTGCGCCTTACGCACAGGTTAATCCCTATGTTTTTTCCGAGGCTATTGCCCCCCATATAGCGGCACATCAGCACGGGGTTGAAATTGACTTTGAAACCATTCAACAGTCGTATCAATTGCTGGCAGAATTGTCAGACTTTATTCTGGTAGAAGGCGTGGGTGGCTGGCTAGTGCCGTTGAATTCTCAGCAGACGGTGGCTGATTTAGCACGGCAGCTGGATCTTCCTGTTTTGCTGGTGGTGGGAATGCGTTTAGGCTGCATCAATCATGCACTATTGAGCGTCAAAGCTATTCAGCAAAGTGGTGCAAAATTACAGGGCTGGATTGCCAATAAGCTACAGGGGGAGTATCCCTGCGTGGATGAAAATATAAAAACTATTCAGCAGTATGTTGATGCGCCGCTGTTAGCAACACTGGATTATGGTGATGAGGCAGG
>CAZIJT010000124.1:0-3315 GCA_964539595.1 uncultured Thiohalophilus sp.
CAGGAATTTGTAAGGAACTCTTTATGACTCGCTCCCACGATCTTTTTATCGAAGCCCAGAAACATATCCCCGGTGGCGTCAACTCACCGGTGCGCGCCTTCAAGAGTGTTGGCGGCGATCCGATATTTTTTAAACGTGCAAAAGGCGCGTATGTCTATGACGAAGATGATAAACGCTACATCGATTATGTCGGTTCCTGGGGACCGATGATTCTCGGCCATGCCCATGATGAAGTATTGGCAGCCGTCGCTGAGGTGATGAAAAATGGACTGAGCTTTGGCGCACCGACTGAACTGGAAACCCGCATGGCAAACAAAGTCTGCGAGCTGCTGCCATCCATCGACATGGTGCGCATGGTTAGCTCCGGCACCGAAGCAACCATGAGTGCGCTGCGTCTGGCGCGTGGTTTTACCGGGCGTGACAAGATCGTTAAATTTGAAGGCTGCTATCACGGCCATTCCGATTCACTGCTGGTCAAGGCCGGTTCCGGCGCACTAACCCTCGGTGTACCGACCTCGCCCGGCGTTCCCGCTTCATTAGCCGAACACACCCTGACCCTGACTTACAATGACAGCGACGAGGTGAAAAAATTATTCGCCGACATTGGCGATCAGATCGCCTGCATTATCGTCGAACCGGTAGCCGGTAATATGAACTGTGTGCCCCCCGTGCCCGGCTTTCTTGAAACCCTGCGCGAAGTTTGCAATCAGCACGGCAGCGTACTGATCCTTGATGAAGTGATGACCGGCTTTCGTGTTGGTCTGGGCGGCGCACAGGGGCATTACGATATCACACCCGATCTCACCACCCTGGGTAAAGTCATCGGCGGCGGCATGCCGGTGGGTGCCTTTGGCGGCAAACGTGAAATCATGGAATACATCGCACCATTGGGGCCGGTCTATCAGGCCGGAACCTTGTCGGGTAATCCGGTGGCGATGGCCGCGGGTCTAAAAAATCTTGAGTTAATTTCCAAACCCGATTTCTTTACTACCGTCACCGCAAAAACTCAACAACTGGCCGAAGGCTTACGTGAACGCGCACAAAACTGCGGCATTCCATTGGCCATCAATCAGGTGGGCGGCATGTTTGGTTTCTTCTTTACCGAGGAAAATAATATTAGCCGCTTTGAGCAAGTCTGTGCCTGTGATGGCGAACGTTTCAAACGCTTTTATCACGGCATGCTCGAACAGGGCGTTTATATGGCTCCGTCTTCATATGAAACTGGTTTTGTTTCCAGCGCTCATACCGATGAAGATCTGGATAAAACTCTGCAGGCAGCGGAAACTGTTTTCAAAACCCTTTAGCGAAATAGACAGGCTAGCGTGAGATGTTTGCAGATAGTCTAAATACTCTTCTGCTCTGGCTGCAGCTGCATCCACTACTCGCGCTATTGTTTGTTTTTCTGATCGCTTTTTCCGAATCGCTGATCATCGTCGGCATTATTTTACCCGGTGCCGCCTTCATGCTTGGCTTCGGTGCGCTGATCGCTCTGGATGTACTTCAGGCCGGGCCGGCGGTGATCGCCGCCACCCTTGGCGCTATTGCCGGTGATAGCCTTAGCTACTGGCTGGGCTGGCATTATAAGCAGGCATTAAAAACACGCTGGCCATTTTCAACCTACCCAGCACTTATCGAACGCGGCGAAGTCTTCTTCCATCGCCACGGAGGTAAGAGTGTCATGCTCGGTCGTTTCATCGGCCCTCTGCG
The DNA here is from genome assembly GCA_964539595.1 of uncultured Thiohalophilus sp. Classification (GTDB taxonomy): domain Bacteria; phylum Pseudomonadota; class Gammaproteobacteria; order UBA6429; family Thiohalophilaceae; genus JAADGZ01. Next base: position 1,708 of record CAZIJT010000124.1, read on the forward strand.
CCCGATAGTTCCTGCCATCGCCGGCATGCTGATGATGCCTCGCTCGCGTTTTATTATGGCCAATGTCGCGTCCGCCTGCCTCTGGGCTCCCCTGTATTTATTACCCGGTTACCTGTTTGGACTGTCCATCGAAGTCGCCTCTGAGTTTGCCGGGCGCTTCCTGCTTCTGTTTGTTCTACTCATCAGCACACTCTGGTTTATTATTTTTATCCTGCGCCAATTTTTCCTCTGGCTACTTCCCTTCGCCGACACGCTGTTTTATCGACTGCTTATCTGGAGCCAGCGCCACGCTCTTGTTGGTGAGATACCGGCCGCCATCGTCAATCCCGGGCACCGGGAAATTCGTGGCCTCAGTTTACTGGCACTGCTCTTATTAATAAGTAGCGGGCTGTTGATTTTTCTACACGACATGATTGATGTCCCCTTATTTAACAACACCAGCCTGCTGATTCAGAATGCCTTGTTTGAATTGCGCAATCCGCCTTTTGATCAATTTATGTCGCGACTGGCGACACTCGCAGAACCAACTCCCGCATTACTGTGTGCCGGCATGACCCTACTCTGGCTGCTACTGAAACAACGTCAGCAACATAAACTACTTATTCAGCATCTATTGGCCGTGCCGCTTCTTCCGCTGTTGTTAATGCTGCTACCCGAACAGTCGCCCCAGCTATTTTCTGCTGATCTTATTCTTGCGCTATCTCTCTATGGATTTTTATTGCTTGCGCTGCTGCGCGACATCCCTGTCCGCTGGCGTATGCGCCTCTATGCCAGTGGCATCTGTTTGATCGCCCTGCTCATGTTTGCCCGACTTTATTTTGGACAGATCGCCCTGATTCAATTGTATGCCGAGCTAGCATTAACCACGCTCTGGGTTTCGGCACTAAGCATCGCTTATCGCCGCCACACACCCAAGCATCAAACTGAACAACACACCTATAAATTATTGCTGCTGCTTTTAGTGCTGCTCTGCAGCTATCCTTTTATCAGCCCGGCACCATCATCGCTATCGGTGCAGTCTGAGCAAACTAAAAGACTCATGGACAAACAGCACTGGCTGGATCGTGGCTGGAAAACAGAGGATGCATACCGCCGTGATTTGCGCGGCCAACACCGTTCGCCAATGAATCTGCAATGGGCAGATTCGCTTAGCCATATTCAACAGCAACTGGAAAAACAGAGTTGGCAGTTGGTCGAACAAAACTCAATGCAGTATTTTAACTGGTTGAAAACCGATGCAGACATTAGCCAGCTACCGATACTCGCGCATGTACATAAAGGCAGGTATGAATCGCTGACCATGGTAAAATATGTGGACGCTGAAAAACGTGCTTTGATTATTCGCCTGTGGCCTGCTGACCTTCAGTTGAGGGATACGAAAGATAAATTGATACCGCTATGGACGGGTGCGATTTCATATCTTCAGCCGGTCAGCCGTTTCTGGGTTCACTATCTGCGAACCGAACAAGATTTTGATCTCTACCCACAGCTAAGTGCGTTTGAAAAGAGTTATCAGCTGGAACGTAAATATCGGGAACAAACGATGACGGGGTGGGATGGGGAAGTCATGCTACTATTTTAAGGAAGCTCTGATTAATTCCTGCGTTC
>CAZIJT010000124.1:3415-7490 GCA_964539595.1 uncultured Thiohalophilus sp.
TTAATTCCTGCGTTCGTGTTAATTCCTCCATTCATGGTGAGCGTGTCGAACCACGAACGGAGCAATTAATCAGACTTTTCTTAGAATGAAATCCATTCAGGAAACATCAGTCACTTCGGTTTCAGCAGCAATCACCTTGTCAGCATTCTTGCTGATTTCGATACGATTGCGGCCAAGATGTTTTGCAGTATACAGCGCATCATCGGCACGCTGGATAAAACTACTGGAGGATTCACCGGGAACAAACAAGGCCAGGCCCGCCGAGAAAGTCGGAGCCTGTACTCGGGTTCCGTTATAACCACAGATTTGAGCTGCCGCCTGACGTCGAACTTTATGCAACGCCGCCATCGCACCTTTTACATCGGTATTAGGTAACACCACGGCAAACTCCTCACCCCCATACCGCGCCACCATATCATGATGACGGAAGGTAGTAAGAATCTCCTCGGCATAGCAACACAATACTGCGTCACCTACGGCATGACCGTATTTATCATTGATCGCCTTGAAGTAATCCAGATCTATAATTACCAGCACCAGCTCTGAACCATAACGTTTGGTTCGGCTCATCTCATCTTCCAGTCTGCGCAGAAATGCACGCCGGTTTGGCAATTCAGTCAATTCATCCGTCATACTAAGCAGGCGCACGCGCGCCAGTTCATCACTGAGCTTACGGCTATCGACCTCAATCATCTTCAGGTAGTCTTTAGTTTCTGCCAGCTTCTGCGCCATTGCATCATGTGACTCACTAAGTGAATCAATATCTTCAATCAGACACTGGCGCAAGACTTCAATCTCACTAATCGATTCAGCTTCATCCAGCCCCTGGCGAACTACATCTAGCATTTCACCAAACTGCTCGTTTTGTTCGACCGTTTCACTGATATGTTTACTCAGCATCGACTGAACTTTTTCAGTATCTCGATACTGGCTACTCAGATACTGGCGATAAGTTGAAGTTAAACGCTCTTCGGTGCCTCGACTTTCATCCGGCAGCAGATCATCGATCATGCCTTCAATTGCTTTTTTCTGGGCTCGCACCAGATCAGGCTTATCGATAAATTCAGACCGGGTAGTATCTGCTTCTGGCTCCAACGTCGCCATTTCTTCACTGTCGGTATAGTTACTGCTGGGTATATCTGTTTCTATTTCATCGTTACCGTAATAACTTAGTAGTGGCTCCAGCGTATTTTTTAGTACCGATTCATCCAGCATGTCCATTCGCCCAAGATGCATGCTAAACATATTCATATGCTTACGCAGACCTTTAAGGGTGGTGGTGGTGAGGGGTAACTGTAATTGTTTGTAGATTAGCTTGGCATGAATATGCATGGAAGAGCCAGGCTTGAGGTGACGCGTGTATCCCCCGAGAAACAGGCGCAACCAATAACGGTATAGCTGTTCACGTTCATCGAAGTCCTGCTCATTTTCTCGCAGAATGCGTTCAAGCTGTGAATAGAGGACAGAACCTGAACCGGTGCTTTTTAATTCATCCAGCAGTCCCAATAAAGATTGCGATTGCATAGAAAGTGCCTGCCCGGCAGGCACAGCATCCTTTCCTGAAAGCATATCTTCCGCGGGTGGCTTTAGCCTGTTTTTATCAGATTGCACTCTTCCCCCCTTGCAACCCTAAGTTATGGCTCGTTCAAAATTCTATTTCTACTACGATGACTCAAAGCTGAGCCACTCAAGCAAAAGAAATTAAACTGTTATGACGCGCCACCAGTTAGATCGATTCAGCTTTTGTACCCCTACCGCAGTAGGAATAAAAAAATACATTTTTACAGTAGCGACAATGTCTTAGTGGTTAATATCTTACCACTGACGCCTGATAATATCCTGCAAAAATTTATATTTGCCTCAAATAATCAAGCCCGCAATAGTGCGCCAAATAAATATCTCTTTTATTACAAGGTATTGCATAGATCTCATTATGTTATGATTTAAGAGCGCCCTCTAACTAACCCATACTTTTGACATAGGACAAAAGTATTGGTATTTACTGGATAATCGTGTGGCGACAAAAAAAGAAGGTCTACAGCCGACCTCAGCACGCCAATCACTCAGAGACTCGAGCGCTAATTTGCTACTATTAAACCATGAGAAGGCAAATCAGAAATATAGATCATGAGTAGTATTACGCCTCCTGCTGATGATGCTGGCGTGCAGTCTCTGCGCCAGGACAACATAAGCAACACGGATATTAAATCTGTTTCCCGGATCGCAGCGAAGCCCGCTATCCACCAGTCAACAGCCACCGCTGAAAAATCACGAACAGAAAAACGTAAGCATATTGAACGACGCAAGAATGATCGGCGAGGGGAAAATAAACACCGACAACAAATTCTACTTGATACCCGCAGTCAGCACGAGCGTAGAACCGATGAACGTCGAAATATAGAAAAGAAACATTCCCCAAACAAACAGGGCATAAACGTCAAAGTATGATTTATCGGCGTTGCAGTTCCTCTCGGACTTTAGCCAACGTATCTTCCATAGAAGAAGACGCCTCCAGCAATTCCAGTACAGCATATTCTTTCAGCGGTTTACTGAATAAAAATCCCTGAATAGTTCTGCAACCCAGGGCATGCAAAAAGGCTAGCTCATGCGCCGTTTCCACACCTTCGGCGACCACATCGAGATGCAGACTATGCGACAGCGCCATAATAGCAGTAACAATGCCGGCATTATCGCTCTTGCGGCGATTATGCACATCCGTAATAAAGGAGCGATCTATTTTTAAGGTGTCGATGGGAAAACGTTTGAGATAGCTCAAGGAAGAATAGCCCGTACCAAAATCATCAATCGAAATGGCCATGCCCATTGATTTTATTTGACTCAGGATAGTAATATTTTCCTGACCATCATCCATTAAACAACTTTCAGTAATTTCAATATCAATCAGCCTGGCTTCAATTTCATGCTGGTGAAGGATTTGTTGCAGGCGTTCAACAAAGCCCGACTGTTTGAACTGATGCATAGAAACATTGACCGATACCGGCACCACTTCCAACCCCGCCTTTTGCCAACGCCCTAGCGCCTGACAGACTTCGGAGAAAATCCAGTCCCCCACTTCGAGGATCATTCTGTTTTCTTCAAGTATCGGAATAAATTCAACCGGTGAAATCGTACCCTGCTCCGGGTGCTGCCAGCGTAGCAACGCTTCAAAGCCCTTAACAGTGCCGGTAGTCGAATCTACTTTGGGTTGATAAACCAGGTAAAACTCTTCCCGTGCCAGCGCGCCTTGCAGATCTTTTTCCAGCCGCCCAAGATAACGCGACTGCTCATGAATTTTGTTGGAGTAATAATAAATCTGCGCCCCACCACGGCTTCTGGCATGGTGCTGAGCCGATTCAGCCGCTAGCAACAGCCCTTCCCCATCCAGATGATCATCTGGATAAATGGCCACCCCGAAACTGAACGTAGGTTGATAGCTAATTGTTTTTAGTTCACAGGGTTCGCGCAGCAAAGCATAAATGGATGACACTCTGGCCTCCACCTCATCTCGGCTATCCATGCCCAGTGATATGGCAAACTCATCCGCACCTAGCCAGCCGGCATGTTCATCAGGCTCCAGCATATCTCTGATTTTTGAATACAAACGATTCAGCACCCGATCCGCCTCAAGGCAGCCAGACTGCTCATTTAGTTTTCTGAACCTGTCGATATCAAACCGCAACACCGCGACGAAACTTTGATTCGCTTTGGACTTTTGCAATTGATTTGTCAGGCTGAGCAGAAACATTTCCCGCATAAAACCGGGTTGCGGCAGGCTTTCCATACTTCTAGTTTCCATAACCGGTGCAGGCATAATTTAATGTTTTGTTAATCGATTGAGATCAGCGGCAGGCAACGCGCTCCGGCCTTAGTTGTTAGTATCGGTCTAACAGGGAGGTTCTTAAGTGTTTTCTTGGCACACAGGACTGTGAGACGGAGGCAATGATGTGTTTTAAGAATTTTAATCTCTTTGGGTTTAATTCCCCGCTGCTTGCAGCGAAGCAACATCGTAGGTGCGGCTTCAGCCGCACATGTTCGCCTCATGGTGCCCGAAGGGTAGAAGGCGAACCTACCACTC
>CAZIJT010000125.1:0-7469 GCA_964539595.1 uncultured Thiohalophilus sp.
GATCATTTTAATATGCAGCCGAATAAATTACCTTTTATCCTGAGCTTGTCGAAGGAAGCCTGTCGAAAGCTGAATGGAATTAATCAGAGCTTCATTAAACCAGAACGCCTGCCCGAAGGGCAGGCGTTTGTACTACTGGCGACAGAATAGCGAGTTAGTGTCCCGATTTTATTTACCCGCTTTGATTAACTTCTTGATGAAATTTGTATCATCACTGTCGCTACAGGTCTTCACTCCGGCCTGTTCGCCATCTTCGCGATCCATACCATGCTCATCTTCATCGCTAACACAGGGCGGAGCGACCACATCCGCAAGATCATACAGCCACGTCGCATCGCCCTGACCACCGGCTACACCCGTGCTTGCAGGATGCTGTACGTTAATGATGAACTGAGTGGGATTGACCGGACTGAAGATCATGCCGGTGCTTTCCGCACCTTTCACCTGCAGGCTCATAAAGTGGTCAAGTGATTCAGCAACACCGTCACCATTGGTGTCGCGCAGAAACCAGACATCATCCCCTGCCACCATCGGATCAGACTTGTCCTCAACGATATAGATATTGCCCAGCGCATCCTGGGCCAGATTATCAGGAGAATCCAGCTGCGCCGTGGTGGGAGCATAACCAAGGTTCCTCGGTGTAGCAGTAGTGGCGGCTTCACGCACTACGGCCTCGCCATTTCCAAGCTCCTCGATAGCATAAACAACATGTTCAGAAGTGGCATTGAAATACAGCACTTCATTACCGTTAGCCAGATAACCGACTTCGACGTCTTCAGGGCGACCGAATGGGGTAGCATTTACCTCATCAGCTGCAGCGCGGCCGCCACGGATCAGATCGGGATTACTACTCCGACTCGGGCCGTTGCGGAATGGATCGGTCGATGTCAGGGCAACGCCATTTACGTCAGTCAACGGCTCCCAGTGGGCTGCACCGGTGCGAACTTCACCAATATTGACGCCCACATTCCAGCGAACAGCCGGATCACCCGCAAAGGCATCGACAATAAGGACAAAGGACTGCCCCTTACTATAGTCATCCTTAACTGAAGGAACAAATTTGTAGATCGAACCGGATTTATCTTCGTCGACAAAATACAGATTTGTGCCCGCATGATTAAAGCGTAAACCTTCATGAGAAACATTGGGGATGCTGTTCAGCTCGCGCAACTTAACAGCTTCACCAGCGTCAACATCGGCCATGGGATTAAGTAACTCAAACAGACGGCCTTCACCAGACCATTCCTCTCCCAGCAACAAGGTGTTAGCAGGTGTCCAGGTGGCCGGGTCGAGGGCGCCAAAGTCGCCGCTCCAGTCGCCATGAGCACCATTCATATCACCCTTAAACAGGTTAACGGCACGATCAGTCACGGTATCATAACGGGTCACACCCGCACCAAACATCGTTTCATGCGGAAAAAAGATATAACGACCACTCGTATCAAAAGCGCTCATATCAGTATTTGATGCGCCCGATCCGAGGCCAGGAACGCGGACGGTGGACTGGGATGGATCCGCTTCGATCTTATGCATGTTAGTAAGGTTTCTGTAACTAACGCCCGCCGGAACCTGCCAGGGTGAATTCAGTTCATTAATATGGTCAGGCGTCTGAGCAATTGCAGTAGCTTGCGTCAGAGGATTAAAAAAAACATTGGTGCCGGCAGAAGCTGCCTGGACGCCCGCTAACAACATCGCTGTGACGATTTTCTTTTTGCTAAATAAATACATGTCATCTCCTATAAGTTAATATAAATTAAAGGATCTTTATATGCATGGAGGTGGACTCCCAGGCAACGATTTTCAGAGTAAAGAATTTATTTGACATTGCGGTGACACTATTATGAAGATTGTGTCAAGGCCTGAAATCAATAAATTTCCTGTGAAGCATCATTTAGCGGTTAACAGTGAAGTGCGGTCATCAACCATTTACTGTATCGTGGTTGTCGTTCAGAAAAAGGGAGCTTGGGCATGAAAAAGATCTATAGCGCATTCACCGGCAACATCCCGGGGAACTATGATCGCTATCTTGGACCGATGTTTTTCCATCGTTGCGCTGAAGATCTTGCCACGCGCGTTGCCAGTGGGCCGGCTCAACAGATCCTGGAAATTGCCACAGGCACCGGTATCGCAACCCGTTACCTCCGCGACCAGTTAGCGGACGACTCTCATATTAGCGCAAGCGATCTGAACAATGACATGCTCAGGCATGCAAAGCAGAAATTTTCCGCTACGGAAAATATCAGCTTTCATGTTGCTAACGCTATGGCACTACCGTTTGAAGACAGGCAGTTTGATGTTATAACCTGTCAGTTCGGTATCATGTTCTGTCCAGACAAGCGTCAGACTTTCCACGAAGCTCATCGGGTTCTCCAGCGTAATGGTCGCCTGCTGTTCAGCATCTGGGATGCGCTGGAACACAATCCCTTGCCACGCGTCACCAATGAAATGCTGGCTGAATTTTTCGATGGCAATGCACCCGCATTTCTTCAGCTTCCGTTTAGCTACCACGATCAGACACAAATCCGCGAAGATATAGAAAAGTCCGGTTTCACGAATGTACAGTTTGCCACCCTGGATGATGAATGCATTTTTTCCAGTCCGCGAAATGCTGCATTGGGCATGGTGGCTGGCTCTCCATTACGACTCGAAATAGAACAGCGAGGAGACACGACTATCGACGATGTAGTCAATAAAGTAATGAACGGGTTAAAAACAAGCTTTGGTGCGCGTGACTGCCATGTGCCAATGCGCTGGACCGTAATCTCCGCTAATCGCACAGACTGAACCGGGCTTATATTTCCCGCTGCAGGATTATAAAGTCACACACATCCAAGAGGACAGATTCTAATTTGTCCTGATAAACTTCTCAGAAAAAAACAATCCACCTGTCGGCTTGTTTTCGCTAACAGGCTGTGCAGAAATGGCCTACGCTAATACCTGAGTAATCCACTGTTATTACATCCAGATGCATAGCATATTGTGCAACTCAATATGCTATTTGGATGGTAATAAAACCCGTATTTTTAATGCGCTGAAAACCGCTAATCCTGATAGAGGAGATAAACTATTCTGCTGCAGACAGGGCAATCATGCCTGAAACGATTAATATATTTTTCCTGGTTATTCATCGGCCTTATTAGCTCCATCAATGGCTAAAAAAAAAACCTATTAACAGATAACAATACTGGGATAATCCGCGAATGGATTATTAATAAAATAAACATTAAAAGAGTTAGGAAAATTTTCTGAAACTGTTCTATATTATTCCGCAGGCATTATGCCGAATCATTTATATACAATAAAATTCCGGCTTTTGATACGGGTCAAGGAAGACAACAACACTCATGCGAGAAGATTTCGCCCCGACAATCATCGGACCAGTCAGCATTCAACACATGACACAAACGTACAGGTATTTCTTCTTCTTTTTTATTCTCTTCCTGCTCAGCCTGACTAATGTCATGGCTATAGACATCGAGACCAACACCGATAAAAAAGCGCTATTTTCCAGCTATTTTCCTGACGCAGACAGCTTTAAAGCTTCCGCTGAAAAACCGGAAATATTTAGTGCCTACAAGGGCGACAAACTGCTGGGATATATTTTTCAGACCGGGGAACTGGCCGCCATTCCAGCTTATTCGGGCAAGCCTATTGACTTACTAATAGGGCTGGATCTAAACGGCGTAATGGTTGGCGCAAAGGTAATCGAACACCATGAGCCTATTTTACTGGTTGGCATACCCGAAGCGTCCCTGGATACCTTTGCCAACCAGTATATTGGAAAATCGGTTACTGATCATATCAAGGTAGGCTCGGGCAAACAGAAGGGCTATGTCAATATCGATGCGATTACCGGGGCAACGGTATCGGCCATGGTTATTAACCAGACAATTAGCCGCGCCAGTCGCAAGGTTGCTATCCGTGAAGGGATTATCAAGGATAATCCAACCAGGAAAATGCGCGCTGAGATCCTGCCGGACAAATTTGAAAAAGCGGACTGGCCCACCCTGCTGGCAGATGGCAGTGTGCGAGAACTGCATCTTACTGTCAGTGATGTCGACAAGGCTTTTGTAGGCACCAAAGGCGAGGGGGTCAAGGATATTGGTTGCGATGAGGACGATGAAGAAACGGACTGTAACGAGTTTATCGATCTTTTTTATACCTTACTAAATGTGCCGACTATTGGCAGAAACTTGCTTGGGGACAGCCAGTATGACTGGCTGATGGGCGAGTTAAAACCGGGCGATTACGCTATCGCACTGATGGCCAATGGGCTGTTTTCTTTCCGCGGTAATGGTTTTGTTCGAGGCGGCATTTTTGACCGCATTCAGTTGCAACAAAACGGCAATATCATTACTTTCCGCGATCTGGATTATTTTCGTCTTAATGATGTCTATGCCAAAAATATGCCGGACTTCATGGAGATGGCCATTTTTATCGTACGCGCCGAGAACCAGTTTGATCCCGGTAGTCCCTGGCAGCTGGAATTACTGGTGCGCCGTCAAACCGGGCCACTGCACAGCGTTTTTACCAGTTTCTTTGGCGACTATCAGCTGCCGGAAAAATATTACACTCGGCCACCACCGCCACCCGTGGTGGAGGCCGAGGAAAGACCATTATGGATCAGCATCTGGCTGCAACGAGAGATTGAAATCATCATTCTGATAGTCGCTCTGGCTGCATTAACTATTATATTGCTATTCCAGGATATCGTGGTTAAATACCCGGCCTTCCTTTGTCGTTTCCGTGTCGGTTTCACCCTGTTTACTATCTTCTTTATCGGTTATTACACTCTTGCCCAACTTTCCGTGGTCAATGTGCTGACCTTTATTCAGGCGCTGATGCACGAGTTCCGCTGGCAAACATTCCTTATGGATCCGCTTATCTTTATCATCTGGGGTTATGTCGCCATGACTCTGTTGCTCTGGGGACGAGGGATCTTCTGTGGCTGGCTATGTCCCTATGGCGGAATGCAGGAACTCATCAACAAGATTGCCTGGCGCTTCAATGTCCGCCAGTGGGAATTTCCTGATGCCGTGCATGAGCGTTTGCTTGCCCTGAAATATATGATTTTGCTGGGTCTTTTTGCGATATCGCTACAATCCCTGTCGCAGGCCGAGAAACTGGCGGAGATCGAACCATTCAAGACGGCCATTACCCTGCATTTTGCACGTGACTGGAACTACGTTGTCTATGCTTTCGGTCTGCTGCTGATATCTATCGTCAACCGCAAATTTTATTGTAAATATCTTTGCCCGCTAGGCGCGGCGCTGGTAATTCCCGGCAAGTGGCAATTGTTCAACTGGCTGAAAAGGCGCAAGGAATGCGGTAAACCGTGCCAGATATGCGCAAATGAATGTGAAATCCGTGCTATCGACAAGAATGGTGTTATCAACACCAATGAATGCCATTATTGCCTGGACTGCCAGATCACCTATTTTGATGAGCATAAATGCCCACCATTGATGAAAAAACGTCAGAAAAGAGAAAGGGCCACAGTTGTTGTCAGCAGAAAAATTGATAAACCACAGACGGGGAAACAAACATAACTTTCTGTAATTGTAGTTTGTAGTAATAGTTGAAGTAAAACCAACATTGTCCAAACAGGAGAGCACTATGAGTGATAAAAACGACAGTAATAATGACAAATCGGGCCTGACAAGACGTCAGTTCATGAATGCCACCGCCCTTGCCGGGCTGGCGGGGACCACGGGGCTGGGAGCAGGGCTGATTCCTGCCGCTCATGCCAAGGGTAAGCACTCCAAAGGAACAGTCGGTCCGGGTGAGCTTGATGATTATTATGGTTTCTGGAGTGGCGGCCAGTCAGGTGAAGTTAGAATCATAGGCGTTCCATCAATGCGTGAACTGATGCGGATCCCTGTATTCAATATTGACAGCGCCACGGGCTGGGGGATTACCAATGAAAGCAAGGAAATCCTGGCCGGCGGTGGCGGTCCCTACCCTAATGGCGATCTCCATCATCCGCATATGAGCATGACGGATGGCCGTTATGACGGAAAATATGTTTTTGTCAATGACAAGGCCAATACCCGTGTTGCTCGTATTCGTTGCGATATTATGAAAACGGACAAGGTTATTTCCATTCCCAATGTCCAGGCGATTCATGGTTTGCGAGTACAGAAAGTACCGCATACAAAATATGTGTTCTGCAACGCGGAATTCCGTATTCCTCATCCCAATGATGGGCGTGATATTAACGACCCAAGCAAATACAGAACTATGTTCAATGCTATTGACGCTGAGAAAATGGAAGTGGCCTGGCAGGTCATCGTTGACGGCAACCTGGATAATACCGACGCTGACTATAAGGGGAAATATGCCTGTTCCACCTGTTATAACTCAGAAGACGCCGTCACTCTTCCCGGCACCATGCGCAATGAACGCGACTGGGCCGTAGTCTTTAACATCCCACGGATTGAAGCCGCAGTAAAAGCAGGCAAGTTTACCACCGTAGGTGATTCAAAAGTGCCGGTTGTCGATGGCCGGCATGGTTCGAAATATACCATGTACATCCCGGTGCCAAAAAGCCCTCACGGTCTGAATACCACACATGATGGCAAGTATTTTGTCGCCAACGGTAAACTTTCACCGACCGTTACCATTATCGAAATTGACAAGCTTGACGACTGGTTTGATGGTAAATTAAAGGATGAACGCGATGTAGTTGTGGGTGAACCCGAACTGGGTCTCGGACCATTACATACGGCCTACGATGGACGTGGTAATGCCTATACTACTCTGTTCATCGACAGCCAGATTGTTAAATGGAATATAGCTGACGCCATCAAGGCCTATAAGGGCGAGAAGGTGAATTATATTCGCCAGAAAATAGATGTCATGTACCAGCCGGGACACAACCACACGACCATGGGTGAAACCCGTGATGCGGACGGCCAATGGCTTGTTTCACTGTCTAAATTCTCCAAGGACAGGTTCCTGCCCGTTGGACCGCTGCATCCTGAGAATGATCAGCTGATTGATATTTCGGGCGAGAGCATGAAACTGGTGCATGATGGCCCGGCATTTGCCGAACCCCATGACTGCATGCTGGTTCATCGCAGCAAGGTGAAGCCGCTGAAAATCTGGAAGCGTGATGATCCTTTCTTTGCCTCGACCGTTGCCAGGGCCAAAAAGGATGGTGTCGTGCTGGAGAAAGACAACAAGGTTATACGTCATGGCAACAAGGTGCATGTCTATATGACCTCGATTGCACCAACCTACGGTATGACTGATTTTACTGTCAAACTGGGAGATGAAGTCACGGTTACGGTTACCAATCTTGATCAGATTGAAGATGTTACCCATGGTTTTACCATGACGAATCATGGCGTTGTTATGGAAATTTCGCCGTATGAAACCGCCTCGGTGACATTCGTTGCAGATAAGCCAGGAGTCCAGTGGTTCTACTGTCAGTGGTTCTGTCATGCACTGCACATGGAAATGCGCGG
>CAZIJT010000126.1:0-3239 GCA_964539595.1 uncultured Thiohalophilus sp.
TCTTGCCCATGCCGCCCTTGCCCATTTTTTTCATCATTTTCTGCATCTGGGTGAATTGTTTGAGCAGGCGGTTAACATCTTGCACCTGAGTGCCTGAGCCTGCGGCAATCCGGCGCTTGCGCGAACCCTTGATCACCGCAGGACGCTGGCGTTCGTGTGGGGTCATGGAATTGATAATCGCGACCATACGCCCCATTTGCTTGTCATTGGCCTGATCCAGCGCGCCTTTTGGCAACCCCGGCATACCCGGTAATTTGTCCACCAGACTGGCAATCCCGCCCATTTTGCCTAGTTGCTGGAATTGTTCACGAAAATCATTCAGATCAAAGCCTTTGCCTTTTTTCAGCTTGGCCGCCAGTTTCCCGGCCTGCTCCATATCCATGCTCTTCTGAGCCTGCTCCACCAGCCCCACCATGTCGCCCATGCCGAGAATCCGCGAGGCCACCCGCTCCGGCTCAAACACTTCCAGTGCGGCGGTTTTCTCACCCACACCGAGGAATTTAATCGGCTTGCCGGTGATCTGGCGAATCGACAGTGCCGCCCCCCCGCGAGCGTCGCCATCGGTCTTGGTCAGCACCACCCCGGTCAGCGGCAAGGCTTCATTAAAAGCTTTGGCGGTATTGGCGGCGTCCTGGCCGGTCATGCTATCGACTACAAACAGTGTTTCCACCGGAGAAACAGCCGCATGAATGCGTTTGATTTCCCCCATCATGGTTTCATCGACGTGCAGACGACCCGCCGTATCGACAATCAGCACATCATGATTCTGGATACGCGCATGTTGCAGCGCAGCCTTGACGATATCGACCGGATCCTGATCCGTCGAACTGGGGAAGAATTCCGCTTCAACTTCCCCCGCCACAGTTTTCAACTGCTCAATCGCCGCTGGACGATAAATATCGGCGCTGACCACCATCACCGATTTTTTCTGGGTTTCCTTTAGCCAGCGTGCCAGTTTGGCGGTGGTAGTGGTTTTACCTGAACCTTGCAGCCCCGCCATTAATACGACCGCTGGCGGCGTGCTGCTGAGATCCAGCCCGCTACTGGCTTCCCCCATTAATGAGGTCAGCTCATCATTGACGATCTTAATAAAGGCCTGACCGGGATTCAGACTTTTGATAACAGTCTCACCGACGGCCTTTTCGCGCACATGCTCAATAAATTCTTTCACCACCGGCAGGGCGACATCGGCTTCCAGCAGCGCCATGCGTACTTCGCGCAGCGTATCCTTGATATTGTCTTCGCTCAGCCGCCCAACGCCGCGCAAATTGCGCACCGTCTGGCTTAGACGTTCTGTCAAACCATCAAACATGATTCATCACCTGAAAATAAACAGAGGGAGATTATAACGTAAATCGAGCGCCACCTGAGAGCAGGTTAATGCTGTGGCCTTTAACATGTTTTTTGCACTGCTCAAAAATAGCACGTTCCGCACCCGGCTTGGCATGGGTAATATAAATCTCAGGCCGATGTTCCAGTTTGGCCAGATCCTCGGCCAGCAAACGAGGACAGTAATGTCCGGCTCGGCGGCAAATATCGATATCCTGATCCGGAAAGGCCGCCTCGACAATCAGCAAATCCAGCCGTTCACGCTGATTTAAGATCGCCCAAAACCTGTCATTCGTGGTCGTATCGCCACTAAAGGCAAAGGCTTTTTCCAGGCTTTGCACGCGATAACCAACACAGGGGACGATGTGATTTACCGGGATCATTTCGATGGTGTAGTCCTCGAAAACAAACACCTCGCCGGGAGCCATGACTTCATAACGCATAACCGGATGATGCGGCGAGGGCAGAACCGAAAAGTCCGGCCAGATAACATTGTTAAATACATGTTTTTTCAGCGCCTGAATGGTTTCCGCCAGGCCATGAATCACTACCGGGGAGGCAATGCGTTCGAAAACACTATCCAGCAACAGGGGAATGCTGGCGATATGATCCATGTGCGAATGGGTCAAAAAGATATGTTGCACCAGCGACATGCTGACCAGCGGCAAATCACCCACGCCAGTGCCCGCATCGATCAGGATTTCATCATTGAGTAGCAGGCTGGTGGTGCGCAGGCTCTCGGCAATCCCGCCGCTACAACCCAGAATTCTTAATTGCATTTATAAACTGTTCCTGTGTTTTCTCTAAATCTTGTGCCTGCACAAATCAAGGGACTCAAATAATAGTAATATAGCCGCTATTTTGCACGCCACCCCGGAATAGTGTCTCGTTTCACAGAAAATACAAACGAATTTCTTCTATCCTAATCGATATGAAGCTATCCACCAGAATTCTGTAAGGGATTAAGTAAAACAGAATATCCTCACCACCACAATAAATGAGCCTTTAACAAACGTCCAGTGCCACTCATGGTCTTCCCTGATGGGTAAGCTTATGCGATGATTTCATTTTTCACTATGTCGTTCAAAAATCCGATCCAACTATGAATATTGTAAGCAGTCTGGCGGTTATCCTTTATCTCAGCACCGGTCTCCTGTTATTGCGCAGGTTGATCCAGCATCCAGGTAAGCCCTGCGCCGCCAAACAGGGGTTGCTATTGCCTGGACTGATTGCCGTCGCCTTGCATGGCTGGCTGCTATATCACGCCATGTTTACTAGCCCAGCCGGGCTAGATGTTGGCTTTTTCACCATCATCTCGCTGGTCGGCTGGCTGGTCGCACTACTGCTACTGACCGCGGCGTTTAGTCAACCGATTGAAAGCCTGGGGATACTGGTGCTGCCCTTTACCGCGCTGGTACTGACGCTGGGACAGCTAAACGAGCAGCATCACTACCTCACCAATACCTTAAGTAACGGTCTTAAATTCCACATCATCATTTCCATTTTGGCCTACAGCCTGCTGAGCATCGCCATGGTGCAGGCGCTGTTGCTCTATATTCAGGATGCGCAGTTACACAACAAGCGCCCCGGCGGCTTCATTCGCTCCCTGCCACCGCTGCAAACTATGGAAAACCTGTTGTTCCGCATGATTGGTCTGGGCTTCATCATGCTCAGTGTTTCACTGCTAAGCGGCATCATTTTCATTGATGATCTATTTGCTCAACATCTGGTACACAAAACCATTCTTTCAATCAGCGCCTGGATGATCTTCGCCATTCTGCTACTAGGACGCTGGCAATTCGGCTGGCGCGGCCGCATTGCCATTCGCTGGGCAATGGGAGGGTTTGTGATGCTCATGCTGGCTTATTTCGGCAGCAAATTTGTCATCGAGCTGATTCTGCAACGTTGAA
>CAZIJT010000126.1:3339-7447 GCA_964539595.1 uncultured Thiohalophilus sp.
TTTTCCCGCGTAATAGCCTCTGGTAATCACAAAAGGTCAGCCCTTTCTTGGACGATATCCCCTTAAGCCTGCTCATTGGCATTCTGGTTTTTCTAATTATTGCCTCCGGTTTTTTCTCTGGCTCGGAAACCGGCCTGATGAGTCTCAACCGTTACCGGCTGCGTAACCTGGTCAACAAAAAACACAAAGGTGCTATGCTCGCGCAGAAATTGCTCGACACACCTGAGCGCCTGATTGGCCTGATCCTGCTGGGTAACAATGCGGTCAACATTCTCGCCTCTGCCATTGCCACCATTATCGGCCTGCGGCTGATGGGCGAAGCCGGTATTGCTGTAGCCACCGCGGTGCTGACAGTGATTATTCTAGTCTTCGCCGAGGTCACGCCCAAGACCTTGGCCGCGTTGCATCCAGAGCGCTATGCCCTGCCTGCCTCCTTTTTAATCGCTCTGTTGCTAAAATTTTTCTACCCCGTGGTCTGGTTTATTAACCAGATCACCAACCTGCTGTTCCGCCTGCTCGGGATTCCCAAACAGGAGCGCAATATCACCCGACTCAGCCGTGATGAGCTTCGCATCGTGGTCAACGAAGCCGGCAGTATGATTCCTCAGCAGCATCAGGAAATGCTGCTCAGTATTCTCGATCTGGAGCAAATCAGCATCGACGAACTGATGATCCCGCGCAACGAGATCGTCGGCATCGATCTGGAAGATGACTGGGACACGATTGTTACCCAGCTGGGCGAGAGCCAGCACACTCGCCTGCCTGTCTACGAAGGTGATATCGACCATATTATCGGCCTGCTACATCTGCGTAATGCACTGGCGCTGTTTAACCGGAAATCCTTCAGTCTGGATGATCTGCGCAGCATCATTCGTGATGCGTATTATGTGCCTGCCGGTACGCCACTCAACACCCAACTACTTAACTTCCAGGCAGAAAAACGACGCATCGCGCTGGTCGTCAATGAGTACGGCGATATACAGGGGCTTATCACTCTGGAAGATATTCTGGAAGAAATTGTCGGCGAGTTCACCACCGACCCGGCTGCCAGCAACAAGGACATCCTTCAACGGGAGGACGGCAGCTACCTGATTGACGGCAGCATTACCATCCGCGAACTTAACAAGGCACTGGACTGGCAGCTCTCCGCGGACGGTCCGAAAACCCTCAATGGCGTGATTCTCGAATATCTCAAACAAATTCCGGATCCCGGCACCAGCCTGATGCTGGAAAACTACCCCATTGAAATTACCCAAAGTAACATTAACGCCATTAAAACGGTTCGCTACGACCCCGGCTGGAACCGCGCCAGCCAATCTAAGAAAACAGGCAGTGAGCAGAATGAGCCACAACCGGACTAACGCGACTAATAAGCGGACAGGCGGTGGTGTCCACTGCCCCAGTTTGTTTTTTGTTTTACCGTTTACTCAATTAAAGTCTATAATCATCAGAAATATATCAACTTTTCAGGGAGTACACCCAGTGTGTCGAAGCTGACCCTTTCCTTCAAAGGTACAGTCCTCAAGGTTTACCCAATTCTTCGTGGTCAAATGCTGATCGGGCACGACCCTGCCTGTCACCTGCACATCGACAGTCTGGCACTAGCCCCCAAACACGCGCGCATCGACACCCAGGATCAAACCTCAATCCTGGTCGATCTGGGTAGCGAGCTGGAAACCTTCGTCAATCAAAAACCCATCAACAAGCACCTGCTCGAAGACGGCGATATCATCCGCGTTGGCAAACACACCCTGCAATACATTTTTGAAGAAGTGGAGGATCTGGGCAATATTGATGATCTACATGTCTCTAGCGCCACGATTCCCCAGCCCAATATAGCTGTAGCACCCGAACAAGATAAGCCGCCAGTCAGCCACATTGTTAAAAATGGCTGGCTGCAAATTCTCAATGGCCAGAATCTTGGCCGCACCTTAAGTCTCAACCGCTCGATGACCAATCTCGGAAAACCCGGTGTCGCCACCGCGGTCATCACACGCCGGGAAGGAAGTTATTTCCTCTCCCATCTGGAAGGCAAACGCCCCCCCAGCGTTGATGACCACCCCATCGGTGAGCGTAGTTACAAGCTTAACGACGGCAATACTATCCAGATCGGCAATATTAAAATGCAGTTTTACATGGAATAGTTATGGCCAGTCAACAGGAGCAACGTCATTTCACCCGCATCCCCTTCGATGCCAAAATTCGTATCCTGCCAACAAACAATAATCAAAACTGGGGTGGGCAATTACTCGATATCAGCCTGAATGGCGCGCTAGTCACACGCGCTGATAACTGGCCAGCAAAAATAGGCGATCAGATTAAACTTGAACTACAGCTCGGAGAAGACACCGATACCCACCTGCATATGGATGCTACAATTGCGCACATTGAAGACAACCGAGTCGGCCTGCATTGCCTGCAGATGGATCTGGACACCGCCACCCATTTGCACCGTTTACTGGAACTAAATCTTGGCGATCCCGAATTGCTAAAACGGGAACTCTCTGAACTTATCCAGAGATAATGAACCACCCCGCCGCAAGCGGACGGGGTATCCGCGTATGTAGGTTCGCCTTCAGGCGAACATCTGCGGCTGAAGCCACACCTACAATAGAACTTCGCAGCAAGCTGCGGGGAATTACACCCAAAGAGATTGAAAGCAGGCAAAACCAGCGAGCCATTCCAGTTGCGCCCCCATTTATATTTCCTTTTTGCTTCACCAATAAATACGCATGGGAAAAATAATGTCCGAGCTGAAAAATATTTTATACGTCGAAGATGATCCCGATATTCAGGCTATCGCAAAACTTGCGCTAGAAACAGTAGGTGGCTTCAAAGTTAAAATCTGCAATTCAGGCAAAGATGCTCTGCACGCAGTCAGCGAATTTACACCCCAGCTTTTCCTGCTGGATGTGATGATGCCAACGATGGATGGGCCAAGCACATTAGAAAAATTAAGAACATTCCCCGCACTGGCCACTATCCCGGCAATATTTATAACTGCAAAAATACAGGTTCATGAAATCAGCTTATACAAAAAAATGGGGGTGCTGGAAGTTATAAGCAAACCCTTTGACCCGATGATACTCGCCGAACAAATAAATGAAATATGGAAACAATATTCAGAAAAAAATGAATAGAATATGATGAAAAACAAACAAGCATCATCTCCCGACGTTCATATATTTCAATATTTTGCCGCCACCTTACTCCCTGCCGCAATTCTTCTGGGTATTGGGTTTATCTATATAACCGCATTAAATACTGATATTTCATTCAGCAAATCCAAACTGGCCATTCTCCCCGGCCTGCAACCACTTTATGAAGACACGCTTAACCTGCAAAAAATACGCGGACTTCAATATCTTCTATCAACAACAAATGACCATTCATTTTCAGATGAAATCAGCAGTCTGCAGAAAAAATCTAAACAAGTTCATCAATCAATCTATGCTGCATACCCACACATAGAAGAAAAATATTGTGAAATAAATGACAAAGTTGAACTAGCATTTTCTCGTACTAATATTTCTGGGATCAAACCTGATGAAGTTTTTGATAACTATTCATTATTGATTTTTGAACACTTTATTTTCCTGCAAGACATTGCCAAAGAATCAAGTTTATTGCTTGATTCAGATCTTAATCTTTTTACCCTGGTTGAAATTTCTGTCATTCGTATCCCGGCAATTACTGAGATCATTGGCCAGTTGCGTGGACG
Organism: uncultured Thiohalophilus sp.; assembly: GCA_964539595.1. Classification (GTDB taxonomy): domain Bacteria; phylum Pseudomonadota; class Gammaproteobacteria; order UBA6429; family Thiohalophilaceae; genus JAADGZ01. The sequence continues at coordinate 7,061 of CAZIJT010000126.1, forward strand.
TAGCAGCGCCTGGCTCTACACCAAAAACATAGAAGAACATCGAGAACAAATTGAATACCTGTTTGACTCTGCCAGAAAAGAATTAAAGCTTTTACAGACCATCATCGCCTCTCTTTCCCGGCACAAAAATAATGAACACACCCTCAACCTTAATATAGCCACCATCAGCAACACTCTGAGCAATTATCTATCTCAGTTTTATTCGGCCCTACAACACACCCCATCAAAACAACAGGGGAAAATTCTTTTCGTCCAAGGCAGTGAAGTAATAGATTCAATTCGTCTTTTTAATATGCAAGTCATTGAAACAATCAGGCTTCAGCTTGAACAACGCATACAAAAACAACACAACAAACAACTTGCAGCAATGTTCAGCATTCTTCTGGC
>CAZIJT010000127.1:0-7437 GCA_964539595.1 uncultured Thiohalophilus sp.
CTGAAGGCGAACCTACCACTCATACCCCGTCAGCTTGCTGCGGGGAAGTTTATTTCAGGGCGTGCCTAAATTATCTTTGGCAATGAGGACAGTAATAGCTGGCGCGTTGAGCAATGGTCTGTTGGCGAATGGCCTGTTTACACTTCGTGCAGGCTTCACCGGCGCGGCCATAGACATTTAACTGTTGTTGAAAATAACCCGGCGAGCCATCGCTGGCAGTAAAGTCGCGTAAAGTCGTGCCGCCTTGTTTAATGGCAGCGGCTAATACGGTTTTGATCACAAGGGCTAACTGCTGGTAACGTTGCGCCGATATTCTACCGGCAGCGCGTAGCGGATGAATCCCGGCGAGAAATAAGGCTTCACTGGCGTAAATATTGCCGACACCTACCACCACCTTGCTATCCATAATGAAAGATTTGATGGCCTGTTTACGAGTACGGCTGCGAGCGTATAGATAGTCGCCATCAAAGTTTTCCAACAAAGGTTCAGGCCCGAGTGAGACCAGCAGTTTGTGCTTGAGTGGATCACGGCGGGTCCAGAGCACGCAACCAAAACGGCGCGGATCTCGTAGACGCAGGCATTGCCCGCTACTGAGTTGTAACTCAACATGATCATGTTTTTCTGCTGCGCAGGTGCTGGGCAGAATACGCAGGCTGCCTGACATACCCAGATGAATGATCAGCGTGCCCTTGTCAAAACCGAGTAAAAGATATTTGCCTCGACGTTTGACTGAGGCAACAATTTGTTGCTGTAGTTCGCCAGATAAGTTTGCAGGTACTGGCCAGCGTAATTTTCGATTTCTAACAATAACCTTGCGGATGCTATACCCGAGCAGATGTGGTTCGATGCCACGGCGGGTAGTTTCAACTTCGGGAAGCTCAGGCATAGATGGGCAGGCTATTTTGGGGCTGGGTTTTGTTTGTCATCAGACGGACGTTTTTGCAGGCCAAGCAGGGCATCGGCTTTATCAGCAGCCATCACGTATTCGATATTTTTATCAATACGGCTGAGAATGAATTCATCATCCGTTTGAAATAGCTTGTATTCAATTGGCGCATCATGACCTTGCAAAAAAATACGTACCTGACTATCAGCCATTTTTTTAGTCACAGTCAGTGGCCGCAATTCAACCGCGTGAGCGAGTTTCCATTCGTTGAATAGATCGGTATAAGCATCGGCGGAGTAGTTTTCATTTTCGGGGCTGAGCATCCATTTTCCATCCGTGATCGCCAGCGTCAGGCCGGGTAACTCGATGCGAGTAATCTTTTCAGTTTGTTCAATTAGTGCATGATCAAGATAATCCGTGGTGCTACCGACGAGCTGATAATAGTAGTAGTCAGCAATCAGATGTAGCTGTTGATCGATGCGCACATAACGGTGTTTCTGTATGGGTTCGAGATTGCCAAAATCAATGTTCAGCGAATCATTAAAGTTAATGCTCAGAGCCGGGCTGAGCAAATCATAGCGTGCCGGGTCGAGATGATGCATATCGTACTGCGCAACGCTTTCAGTTTTCAGTAACTTCATTAGCGACGCGACTTTGTAGTTGTTGGCGGCCAGCGAGTAAGGCGCAAGCATTTGCCATTGCTGTTCTGTTTTTTGCAGTTCAATCGTATCCTTGTCGTTACGTATAATTTTTATTTTGTTGACATCGCTGTCTTTAAGATTAGTCAGCAATACTGTTTTCGGTTCAGGTGTCTTACCCGGTTCGAGCACCACCACGGCCACCAGGATGAGAACGATGAGCAGAAGAGCAAGGTTGAGTAGTGTTCGTGAGGTCATGTTTTGCTTTAGCGCTTTCGCCGTCTAACCCAGATCACAATCCCGGCTACCAGCAGCAGCACCGGTATAATAATTAGAAACAACAGCCCAAGTAGTGACCAGGTACGCTCTTCCAGCACCAGTTCAGTATCAAGCGCAGTGGTAGAGGGGATGGAAATAAAATTGTCATCATGGCTCAACCAGTTGATCAGGTTATAACCGAGATCCTGATTACCCTGATTACCGAGATAGGCATTGGAAAGAAAGTCACCGTCACCGAGGATGATGGCGCGTTGGCTACTTTTTTGCACATCCATTTTATTCTCGGTCACATCTGCATTGTTTCGATTTAGAGCGAAGCCGATAGTGAGTGGTCCGGGTGCATCACTGTCTTCATCGAAACGAATGGAGCCTTCCAGTTTTGAGGTTTCCGACCAGCTGCGTTCGACCGTTTGCAGCAACACGGCGGCTTTCCAGTTATTCTTTTCAAAATGTTGCAGCCCCACTGCCCGCGGGTAGATGGTCATATAGGTAAAATCTTTGACCACAGGATGATCGCCGTAGCCCGTCACTAAAGCAAAAGAAGGATCATCAATGCCCAGCACCTGGGTAGTCGGATCAACTATGGTGCCGGGGACAAAACTAATGCCTATTGATTCGGCCAGACTGTCGAGGCCATAGCGGGAACCTGGATCATGCAACCAGAGCAGGTTGCCACCTCGGTCGAGATAGCCCTGTATCAGTTTAACTTCACCGGGCAGGTAATCGAGCTGGGGACCGGCAATCACCAATACCGAAATATCGTCAGGAATTTCCGGCTGTTCAGTCAAGCTCAGGCTTGAGGCCTGAATGCCTTTACTGGCCAGTTGTTTAATGAACAGGCCGTAGTCATGATTGGCCTGACCCGTAGGTTGGCGTTCTCCGTGGCCGCTGATAAAGACAATTTTTTGTTCACCGCTACGCAATAAGCGTTGCAGCGTATTGGTGAGAGTTTCTTCATTTAGATTCTGAATATGTTCGAGGCGTTGCTGATATTCGATAAGCAGTTCGCCATCAACCGTAATGCCTTCGCTGCGTACCCGATCTGGTTCGGTATTTGGATCGATAAAGTGCAGTTGAATGTCTGGCTTGCGACGTTGGTAGCGTTCGATCAGTTCACGAATTTTGCGCCGGGTGGGCAACAGCTCGCTTTCCCGCGCAAAGGCGGTAATCTGTATCGGCTCGGGCATGCGCTGCAATAGTTTGATGCTGGCTTCTGACAAGGTGTTACGTTGGTTGGCCGTCAGATCAGTTTCAAAGCTATAGTGTTGTGAAAGCCAGCCGAGCAAACCGATCATACTCAGCAGTAACAATAGAAAAATACTATTCTGAAGACGTAGTTGCATGCGCACTTTATTATTTATTTTCATAGCCTCTGCCTTAGTGCTGTAGACGATCAGCATCCAGACGGCGGATGCTGAGAATTAAAAACAGGCTGATGAATAACAGATAGTAAATAAGATCACCGCTATTGAATACGCCTTTTCCGAGGGCTTCGAAATGGCGCAGAATAGAAAGATAACTCAGCAGGCCGCTGGCCTGTTCGCTGCCGACTTTGTCACCTGCCCAGTCAAGAATCCAGAGCAGTAACAGGGCACCAAAAGTGCTGATGGCGGCGACCGTGGGTTGCCGGGTCAGGGTGGACATGTACAGTCCCAGTGCGGTGAAGGCGGCCAGTAATAAACTCAGTGCAAGCACCAGTGAGGCCAGTAGCCCGGCATCAATCGGTCCGGCTATAAATAGCGACAGGGGCATGAGGCTGAGCATCAGGCTCATTAATAATAAAAAACTGAAGACGCCGAGAAATTTGCCGAGGATGATTTCAGTCATCGAAATGGGCGCGGACATCAACAGTGCGATGCTACCGTTCTGGCGTTCTTCGCTGATCAGGCGCATGGTTAACAGTGGCGTAACCATCATCATGATAAAGGCCGCGCTACCATAGACCGGCGCGATGACCAGTTCAGTCGCGCCGGGGGCATTGTCGATCATTTTTAATTGTGGTTGCAGCAAAATGAAATCATTGAGCTGAGACAAAAATAGCCAGGCGAGAATAAACTGCACCACCGCGAGTATCGACCAGGCTAGCGGTGAGAGAAACAGGCTACGCAGTTCACGCGCGGCAAGGGTGAAAATCATCATGCGGCCTGCTCTCCATTTGTTTTCACGTCTTTATCTATTGCCTCAGGCAGAGCTTGTTCGGTGGCGGTAATGTCGAGAAAAATTTGTTCCAGACTACGGGTCTCAGGACTCAGCTCGTTAAGCCCCCAGTTATTTTGTACCGCGAGTTCGGCAAGCTGAGTTGCCGGGCTTTGATCTTCAGGATGACGAATGCGCCAGCGACCATCTTCCAGCGCTTCTATTGATTCAACGCCAGTGATACTTTCCAGTTGATTAATATTGTCGGGCGTATTTTCCAGGCCGAGGATTAAACTGCGCGCGCGCATGCTGCGATTTAGACTTTCAATATCATCGCTGAACACCAGTCGTCCCTGATTGATAATTTGCACCCGACTACAGGTCATCTGCACTTCGGGCAAGATATGGGTGGAAAGAATTACCGCATGGTCTTCGGCCAGCTCGCGGATAAGATGACGAATTTCGCGGATCTGAATCGGATCCAGGCCGACCGTGGGTTCATCCAGCACCACAATGTCAGGACTGTGAATAATTGCCTGGGCGATGCCGACCCGTTGCTGGTAACCTTTGGATAGATTGTTGATTAAACGTTTTTCAACTTGCTCCAGTCCACAGCGTTGTTTGGCGCGTTTAAGTGCCGCCACCTGTTGATTTTTTGGAATTCGGTTAAGACGCGCGCAGAAGCCAAGATATTCATCGACGCTCAATTCCCGATACAGCGGTGGTTGTTCCGGCAGGTAACCGATGCGGGCCTTGGCCGCGCGCGGGGCGTCGAGCAGGTCGATGCCACAAATTTTGATCTGCCCTCCACTTGGTGCGAGGTTGCCGGTGATGATCTGCATGCTGGTAGATTTGCCTGCGCCATTAGGCCCAAGAAAGCCCAGCACTTCACCGCGCCGCAGTTCAAAGCTGACATCGGCGACCGCGCGTAAGCTGCCATAGTAGCGGTCGAGGTGGGTAACGCTAATCAGTAAATCGGATGACATGATTACCTTGTAGGTACGACTTCAGTCGTACGTGTATGGTGAAGATTGAAGCACGACTGAAGTCGTATCGGGTTATGCTAGTATGTTGCGAATTATAGGGGCTTTGATTTTTCAGACAAGTACCCGTATCCCTGTTTGCTTAGTAATTTATAAAACAAAATTATGCGTATTCTTCTCGGCGTCGATACCGGCGGCACTTTCACCGACTTCGTTTTACACCGCAATGGACAACTGCAAACGCATAAAGTTTTGTCCACACCGGATGCGCCGGAGCAGGCCATTTTGCAGGGGCTTGCAGATCTAAACTTAAATACGCCGACCGATGATATCGATTTTTACATCGTACACGGTTCGACCGTGGCCACCAATGCCGTGCTGGAAGGCAAGGGTGTGGACACCGTGTTTATCACTAACCGTGGTCTGGGCGATATGTTAACAATTGCCCGGCAAACGCGGCGGGAATTGTATGCGCTACAACCCTCGTCATCCCCACCGCCGGTGCCGGCCTCACATTGTCTGCAAACGGGAGGACGACTTGCTGCGGATGGGCGGGTGGTGGAAGATCTAACCGAGGCAGATTTGCAGGCGCTGGTGAAGCAGGTGGCGCAGCTGAAACCGGCGGCAGTGGCGATCAACCTGCTGTTTTCCTATCTGGATGAGCGCTTTGAAAAAATGATCGAGCGTGTGTTGCCGAAGGATATTTTTGTTTCCCGTTCATCGAGTATTTTGCCGGAGTTTCGTGAATACGAACGCGGTATGACCACCTGGCTCAACGCCAGCGTTGGGCCGCTAGTGCAAGGCTATCTTGCTCGTCTGGGCGAGGGCGCGGCACATGCGCGGATTTCAGTGATGCAGAGTTCCGGCGGCACCATTGCCGCTGAGCAGGCGGGGGAAAAGGCGGTCAATATGCTGCTCTCGGGCCCCGCCGGGGGGCTGGCAGGAGCGCGATTCATCGGTGAGGCCGCCGGTTGCGATGGCCTGCTGACCTTTGATATGGGCGGTACCTCGACCGATGTTGCGATGATCGATGGTGATTTGCAGTTAACCGTCGAAGGCCAGATTGCCGACTGGCCAGTGGCAGTACCGATGGTGGACATGCATACCATCGGTGCCGGGGGCGGATCGGTGGCCTATCTGGATGCCGGAGGGCTGCTACAGGTTGGCCCCGAATCTGCCGGGGCAACTCCGGGGCCGGCTTGCTATGGACAGGGTGGATTACGAGCGACGGTCACCGATGCTAATTTGCTACTGGGTCGTCTGCGCGCCGATGCCTTTCTCGGCGGCGGCATGTCACTGGATGTTCAGGCGGCTATCGATGCCTGTGCGCGACTGGCCGTACCATTGAATATGAGTGTGGAACAACTGGCGGCAGGCATCATTCGTCTGGCTGATGAACATATGGCGCAGGCCTTACGGGTGATGTCGGTGCAACGTGGTATTGATCCGCGCGGTTTGACCCTGGTGTCGTTTGGCGGTGCTGGAGGCCTGCATGTGTGCGCCCTGGCCGAGGCGCTGAGTATGCCGCGTGCATTGGTGCCCGTGCATGCTGGAGTGCTATCGGCATTGGGAATGTTGGTGGCTCCGCGTGAACGGCGCTTATCACACACCCATATCGACTTACTGGCTGACATGGATGAGTCGATGTTGCTGGCTGAATTTACGCAACTGGCCGAGCAGGGTCGAGCTGCGTTGCTGGATGAAGGGGTGGATGCTGAGAGTATTAATAGTCAGCATAGTCTGGATCTACGTTACCGGGGACAGTCTTACAGCCTCAATATTGACTGGCAGGATCTGGCGACAGCGGCAGAAGCTTTTCATCAGCAACATGAACGTCGTTACGGCCATCGGCTGGAACTGGCGGTGGAGTTAGTGAATATCCGCGTGGCGGTGCAAAGTCCTGCGGGTAAATTACACTGTGAGCCACTTACCCGCCAACAGCCCGCTGAGGCGCAGGCACAGGTCAACATGGTCGGTATTGCTGCCCGGGTTCCCGTCTATGAACGTCTATCGTTGGTCGCCGGGCAGCAACTTGCGGGGCCGTTGCTGATTACCGAAACAGTTTCGACGACCTATGTGGCACCGGGCTGGAATTGTGAGGTGGATGAGGTGGGTAATTTGATGCTGAGCAGAGGTGAACTGTAGGTACGATTTCAATCGTACCTGTGCATGTACGACTGAAGTCGTACCTACAAAAAAACCCGCACGAGGCGGGTTTTCAGGGAATGAACCGGAACGCCAGATTATTTAATCTTGGCTTCCTTATACATCACATGCTTGCGAACTACGGGATCGTATTTTTTGATCTCCATTTTTTCAGGCATGTTGCGCTTGTTCTTGGTAGTGGTGTAATAGTGGCCAGTTTTGGCGCTGGAAACCAGTTTAATTTTATCTGTTGCCATGATGCTTCTCCTTAAACCTTCTCGCCACGACGACGCATGTCGACAAGAACAGCGTCAATACCTTTCTTATCGATAATGCGCATACCTTTGGAACTCAGACGCAGACGCACAAA
>CAZIJT010000128.1:0-7403 GCA_964539595.1 uncultured Thiohalophilus sp.
CACATTATTTACGAATGCCGGTTCATCTATTGTTGCCACATTTGTTGCGCAAAGCACTGACAAAAAAAAATCAGGATAAGTAAGTTTAAAATTTCGTTGGTCGTTAATTTCCAACCCGCTTGCCAACCGTTCTATTTTGGCCATAACCAGGCCGCACCACGCACACCGCTGGAATCACCATGTACTGGTGCGACAAGGCGAGTATCAACCCGATCTGAAAAAACATATTGTTGCCATAGGCGAGGAACGTTTTCATACAAACGACTAATATTGCCCATGCCGCCACCCAAAATAATAAGATCAGGATCAAGGATATTAATCACACTCGCCAGTGAGCGCGCAAGCCGGTCTTCATAATCTTGCAGTGCCTGTTCCGCCAGTTGATTTCCCAGCGTGGCCTGTTGAAGAATTTGCTCCGGATTCTGCGCTTCACCCCCGGCTTGCTGATAGTTGAGGCTAAGGCCGGGACCCGATAGCCAGGTTTCAATGCAGCCCTGTTTACCGCAATAGCAGGGCTGACCGGGCAATTCATTTGCCCTCGGCCAGGGCAGGGGATTATGTCCCCATTCTCCACCTATCGCGTTACAGCCGACTAATGGTTGCTTATTAATGCAGATGCCCGCACCCGTACCAGTACCTATGATTACACCAAAAATAATATTTGCATCATGACCCGCACCGTCGGTGGCTTCGGAAACTGCGAAGCAATTGGCGTCGTTGGCAATGCGAACAGGACGAGACAGCCGTGTTTCCAGATCCTGTTGCATGGGTTGACCGATTAACCAGATGGAATTAGCGTTTTTAATTTTGCCTGTTGCCGGTGACACCGCACCGGGAATGCCGATACCGACACTGCCTTTATTATTACAGTGGGCTTCAATTTGTTGCACAAGATTGCAGATGGCGCTAAGTGTTGCGGCATAATCATGTTGAGGTGTGGCGATGCGTTGACGAAATAATTCTGTGCCTGAAGGATCAAGCGCGATAGCTTCTATTTTTGTGCCGCCCAGATCAATACCGATGCGCATGGGGTTTATTTTGTTTCCAACAGTTCGGTATCGTCATGCGAATAAGCCGGTGAACACATACAGAGAAAATGCAGATCGTCAGAACCGGTGTTTTCAATACAGTGTGAACTACCGGGTGGGATATGGATGCTATCACCGACGTTGACATAAAAACAGTCATCCCCCAGCGTCATTCGTGCTTGTCCTTGGGTGATATGATAAATCTCCTCGGTTTTATGATGTCGATGAAGTTGGGTGGTTTGTGCAGGTTTGACGACTGCTTCAGCAAGGCTTTGCGCCTGATTGTCGTGAAGCGAAGGATGAATCAGTTCCCGTATTTCAGACTGGTCACGAGTAATATACGGGCTGACATTTTTTAGCGTGCTATTAACGGGCATGTGGGGTATCAAAAAGAAAAAAGTTTATTAACCTACTCTGGTGGTTTAGCTAGAACATCGCAGTGACAGATATAATCCAGCCGCACCTGATACTCGTGATCTTTTTCATCAAGCACAATTATAAATTCTTCACTTGCGCGAGTAAGGAGATCAATAGGGCGGACGGTGTGTAATTGCAGCAGATTTTGTTTATCCTGCCAGGCCAGCCGTAACTGCTGGTGTTGTACGATGGCGCATTCATAGCGTGAATAATCTGCGCAGGGGATGGGGTGGTAGGGTGTCTCGTTTTTACTCATAGAGTACCTCTATATCAGTCAGGTAAAAACAGTCCAAGTAGGTTATTTAAAAAACGTTGTCCTTCTTCTGTGGCTATGATGTTGTTATTGTTTTGTTGAAGCCAGCCCTTTTCTTCTGCGAGCCTCAACGGTTGTTCGATATGTTCCAGCGCTAAACCGGTATGCTGTGTAAATAGTTCAACAGGAAAACCTTGCTGAAGACGCAATGCATTCATCATAAATTCAAGACCCGCATCATCGGTTGAAAGTTCCTGTATCCCGCCTAATCGTTGTTCGCTACCCGCATGATTCAGGTAGGCTGTGGGCTGTTTTATTTTCCAGCGCCGTTGAATACTCTGTGTATCTGCGCGGGTAATTTTAGCGTGAGCCCCTGCACCGATTCCGAGATAGTCACCGAAACGCCAGTAATTGAGATTATGCTGGCACTGTGCGCCACGCGCATAAGCTGAAACCTCATACTGAGTATAGTCTGCTGTGGCCAGTTTTGCTTTACCCTGCTGCTGCATTGCCCAGCTGTGTTCATCGTCAGGCAGGTTCGGGGGCTGTTGGTGAAACAGGGTGTTGGGTTCGATAGTGAGTTGGTAGTAGGAAAGATGGGCAGGCTCCAGCGCCAGAGCTTCATCAATATCTGCCAGTGCCTGATCCAGTGTTTGTTGTGGCAGGGCAAACATGAGATCCAGATTAAAATTATTCAGTCCGGCGGCATGGGCGGCTTCGGCGGCATTATACGCGTCACGGCGATTGTGAATGCGACCGAGTTTGTTCAACTGATCATCGTTAAAACTTTGCACGCCAATAGAAAGCCGGTTGATACCGATGCTGTGGTATTCACTAAAACGCTGTCGCTCGATAGCACCGGGGTTGGCTTCCAGTGTAATTTCAATATCCGGGGTGAAATCAAGTCTCGCCCGCAGTTCACTAAATAGCCTGTCCAACGCTTCGGGGGAAAACAGACTGGGGGTACCGCCACCAAGAAAAATACTGCTGACAGGGCGACCCCATATTAAGGGTAACTCCAGTTCGAGATCGGCAATCAGCGCGTCGATATATTCTGTTTCGGGAATGCCGTCTTTTACGGCATGGGAGTTGAAATCGCAGTAGGGACATTTGCGCACACACCAGGGGAAATGAATGTAGAGCGATAAGGGCGGCAGGGTGGTGAAATTAAACATGGTTAGGCGTATGAATTTAACGCAGTTTGTAGGGTGGGCACGATCTTTGTGGCCACCCTACGGAGCTAGCGTCTTTGCGGTGATCATTTTTTTTCATGACCTAGCTGCATAACCAACAAACGCAGTGCCTGTCCTCGGTGACTTAGCTGGTTTTTTACTTCCGCCGACAACTGCGCCGAGGTACAGTTATGTTCTGGCACAAAGAAAACCGGATCATAACCAAAGCCATTTTCACCCTGTGGTTCAAGGGTAATAATACCCTCCCAACTGCCCTGACAGATGATCGGTGTGGGATCAGCCGCATGTTGCATATACACCATCAGGCATTGAAAACGTGCCGTGCGTTTTTCTTCAGGCACATCCTGTAAAGCCCCCAATAATTTTTGCAGGTTATCTTCATCGGATGCGCCGACACCGGCATAGCGGGCAGAATAAATGCCGGGCTGTCCTTTGAGTGCATCGACTTCGATACCGGAGTCATCGGCAATCGCAGCTAGCCCCGAATGCTCGGCAGCATTGCGTGCTTTGAGGATGGCGTTTTCGACAAAGGTCAGGCCGGTTTCCTCGACCTCCTCAATATCAAATTCCGACTGTGGTCGCACACTCACATCCAGTCCGCTGAGGATCTGGTTGATCTCGCGCACCTTGCCCTTATTGTTACTGGCGAGTACGATTTTTTTCATAGATGTTTTATCTCGAAGCAGGTTTGCTCTTAGCATGTACTGGAATCGAATTGTAGGTACGATTTCAATCGTACGTGTACGACTGAAGTCGCACCTACAATAGGAATATTTTTTTCCAAAATTACCTCAGTGCCTTGTTCTGTATTTCCATCAGTTGCGCAATAGCCTCTTTGCCCAACCCGAGCATGTCGTTTAGTTCATCACTAGTAAAAGCCGCGCCTTCTGCAGTGCCCTGTACTTCGATAAAACCGCCCTTGTCATTCATCACCAGATTCATATCGGTTTCACAATCGCAGTCTTCCGGGTAATCCAGATCGGTGACTGGCTCGCCTTTATAAACACCAACTGAGATGGCGGCAATTTGCGCCACCAGTGGATCGGTTTGGATAATTTTGTTTTCCTGCATATAACGAAGCGCGTCTACCAGCGCCACCCAGGCACCGGTAATGGAGGCGGTGCGAGTGCCGCCATCGGCCTGAATCACATCACAGTCCAGCGCGATGCTATTTTCACCCAGTTTTTTCAGATCCACGGCGGCGCGTAATGAACGACCAATCAGGCGCTGGATTTCCATCGTGCGTCCGCCCTGTTTGCCGCGCGCCGCTTCACGTCCCATACGTTCACCGGTGGAACGCGGCAGCATGCCGTATTCTGCGGTTACCCAGCCCTGCTCCTTGCCGCGCAAAAAGCCGGGTACCCGGGTGCTAACACTGGCGGTGCAGAGGACTTTAGTATCGCCGCATTCGACCAGCACTGAGCCTTCGGCATGTTTGGTGTAGTTGCGGGTGATGATAACAGGGCGCAGTTCGTTATTAGCGCGCCCGCTGGGACGGTTAGACATAATTGGAATTCCTGTGGGACAAATTAAAGCAGGCGATTATAGCGCGTCGGCTGTGGCCACCGCGATCTTTTCTCTGCGCTATTGTTTGCTGTCGTCGCCTTTCATTTCACCGTCATACTCACGAATAGCGCGCTGGATTTCCTCGATAGCGCTATCAAGAGGGGTTTCCGAGTTTGCGGGCGCGGGCTGCCCATCGGCTTGTCCTTGCGGGGCAGGGGGCTGTATTTGCTGCAAGGAGATAATACGCAGAGCAACCGCAGTCGCATTGTCGCTCTTCGGATAGCTGGCCGCTTCGGCGCGTTCAGCCAGATCATTGAGCGCCAGATTTAGTTTTGATTGATCCAGCAGCGGCCCCATTTGCGCATCACCCAACGGTTCCCAGAAGCCATCGGAACAAAGCAGCAACACATCCCCTTCCTTGATGGCCACGCCCTTGCTGGTCGCAATCTTGGGATCGTGGTTGGAAAGCCCCAGACACTGGGTCACATAGTTGCGCATGGGGTGGCTGTGCAGCTTTTTCAGGGAAATGCGGCCTTCCTGATATAACTGTTCCACGTAGGAATGATCGGTGGTGCGATACAACGGCAGGCCGTTGCGGAATAGATAAAGGCGGCTGTCACCGGCGTGTGCCCACCAGACGGTGCTGTTCTGGATCAGGCAGATAACGGCGGTTGTCCCCGGCTGTAGCGGTGGCTGCTGATCCTGACCGGCGAACAGAATCTTGTAATGCGCACGACGCAGTAGTTCTTTCAGGAAAGCCTCAGGCTCTTCCGCGGGCAGAGGATTGAGCGCCAGCTCTTCGCTGATGGTATCGACCAGTGTTTGCGCGGCCAGATCGCCGCCGGGTTTGCCGCCCAGCCCATCGCCCAGCACCAGCACAACCCCTGCCGGTGTTTCAATGATCTCGATACGATCCTGATTGACCGAGCGGTTACCCAGTCGGCTAGTACGGCCAAGTTCAATCTGCATTAGTCTGCCCTTTCAGCCTGTTGCAGTTGTTCGGCACTGATTTTTAGTACGTCGTTCAGTTGTTCGATGTTTTGTGGCCGCAGAATAGGATCGACTTCCATTGCCCAGTCCACCGCCTCCAGTAGAGAGCTGGAGTAATTCTTTTTGAATGCGCTGAGTGCGGTTTTCATGGTATCGCGTTCGCGGCGTTTGGTCGAAGGCGGCGGCGGCGAGCCTGCCATGCAGGTGCGCATGGTCGCACCGATAGCGTAGATATCGGTCCAGGGGCCGACATAGCCACCGGGATCCAGTTGTTCAATGGGAGAAAACCCGGGTGTCACTACCTGATTCGGTTGGAACTGGCGGGTATGCATCATTTCATGCACCGCACCGAAATCCAGCAACAGAGGGCTGGCACCGTGGCGCAGATGAATATTGCCCGGTTTCACGTCCAGATGTAGCAGGCCATTTTCATGAATGGTCTTGAGACCGTCGAGCAGAGGCAGAAACACGGTGAGAATAAAAGTCTCACTGAGCTTGCCCTTGTGACGGAGGATATAATTTTGCAGGTTATAGCCTTCCTCGTACTGCATCGCCATATAGACCGTGCCATTGGCGCGGAAAAAATTCAGCACGTTGACGATATTAGGATGTTTGAGATTACCCAGCGCCCCGGCTTCCTGAAAAAACAGGCGCTGGCCGTGGGCAAAGCGATCCGCATAGGTTTCCTTACTGGCGATGACCGTATGTGAATCGTCACGTTTGGCTATCTTGGAGGGCATGTACTCCTTTAGCACCACCTGTGTACCCTGCGCGTCAGTCGCCAGATAAACTATGCTGAAGCCGCCCCCGCCCAGTGTCCGCTCGATGGTGTACTCATCGACGATAGTCGCGGCGGGTAATTCATTTTCAAGTTTTGTCATGCGTATCCTGATGCTGTACTTCTTAACGGCAGATAGTGTAAGCGCTTGATTTCACAATTGTCTTGCTCAACGCCCTGATTACATTCAAGATTAGCATATTCAGGACACTTATCGGCAAGGGGTTTATATGGTTCGTAGTATGACAGCATTTTCGCATCAGGAATCAGCGGGGGATTTTGGCGCGCTGGTGCTGGAGCTTCGTAGCGTCAATCAGCGTTTTCTCGACATCAACTTCAGAATACCGGAAGAGCTGCGTAGTCTGGAACCACGACTGCGCAGTGCCATCTCCGCGCACCTGAGTCGGGGCAAAGTAGAATGCAATTTGCGCTACCAGTCACCCGAGGCCGGGCAGGATGAGCTGGCGCTGGATATGGATCTGGTTAAACGTATTTCCGATGCCAGTCGTGAAATTGACCGCATCCTCTATGACCATGCCCCGGTCAACTCACTGGAAATTTTACGCTGGCCCGGAGTCATGCAAACGAGCAAGGTGGACAGGGATAGCCTGTCCACTGCCGTAACCGAATTACTCGACACCGGGCTACGTGATCTTATTGCCTCCCGTGAACGTGAAGGCGAGAAACTGGCCGCCGTGATCGAACAACGCTGCGCCGCCATCAGCAGCATCGTCGAGCAGGTGCGCACAAAAATGCCAGAAATTCTGAGCGCATGGCGCGAGAAAATACAGGCACGTCTGCAACAGGCCAGCCTCGATGTTGATGCCGAGCGACTGGAACAGGAAATCGTCCTGCTCGCCAACAAGACTGACGTAGACGAAGAAATGGATCGCCTGAATATGCACCTCGAAGAAGTACAACGAGTGTTGAAAGACAAACAACCCATTGGTCGACGGCTGGATTTCCTGATGCAGGAACTCAACCGCGAAGCCAATACCCTGGGTTCCAAATCTGTCCACATCGACAGCACCCGCGCCTCGGTTGATATGAAAGTTTTAATCGAGCAAATGCGCGAGCAGGTACAAAACATCGAATAATTGAATTCCGTTTGTAGGTGCGGCTTCAGCCGCACTTGTACGCCTGAAGGCGTACCTACACGTCACGCGGAACCCATAAAAACATCACAAGGCACTACATGTTCGAACAAACTTTCAAAAATATCGACGACGTTCTCTGGA
>CAZIJT010000129.1:0-7402 GCA_964539595.1 uncultured Thiohalophilus sp.
TCTTATGAAAACTTCACACGGACTCACGCTGATCGAACTAATGGTAACCCTTGCGATACTCGCCATTATTACAGTATTAGCCTTTCCTGGTTTCAGGCTTTATCAGCAGAACAGTAACCGAACCAGCCAGATCAACGATCTCGTAGCCACCTTCAATCTCGCTCACAGCGAAGCCGTTCGACGCAATTTACCTGTTATTGTCTGTGCCAGTGCCGATCAGCTTAACTGCAACAACAGTGTTGACTGGAGCACCGGCTGGATCGTTCTCTTCGATGACAATATCAATAATGCCGCTGATGCGACAGACAATGATGGTATCCAAAGCGGGGGGGAAGCGGCATTTTTCATCCATGGTGCTTTATCCGGCGCAGATATCCGTCTCGGCGATGTGAGTAATGCCGGAACGACACAGATTATCTTCGCCGCATCGACGGGCATCAGCAACACCACCGCCTCGTTCATGCGCTGTGATAATCGTTTCAACACCGATGCCACCCCGAATGCCCATGCCCGAGCAATTATCTTAACCGCTCCCGGACGTACCCGCCTGTCACGGGACAATGATAATAATGGTATTCAGGAACGAGCGGATAATGCCGATCTCGATTGTAATAACTTGTGACAAGCTTGCCACATAGCAAAGATCAATATCATTACGGACAAAAACCAATGACCAGTTTTCATCAACAAGATATGCGTAAAATGATGCCAATAAAGAACCAGGGCATGACACTGGTCGAGGTCATGATTGCCCTGCTTATTCTCTCAGTGGGTCTGCTGGGTCTGGCAGGTCTGCAGATTAACGGCCTGCGTGGCACCAGTGGTGCAAACTCTCGAGTGCAGGCCACCTTCATCATCACTGATATGGTCGAACGTATGCATGCCAATTCAGTTGCAGTCAATACAGCTCTCAGCTATGCCGCAGTTGTTTTAAACGCCAATGCCTGTGGTAACGCACCCGCAAATGACTGCAGTACAGGTGCGTGTGATACGGCACAACTTGCCACTTTTGACAATTTCGATATTTGTCAGGCAATGGCCGCCACCATGCCGGCCAGTGCAAATCTCTCGATCACCTGCACTATTATTCCCTGTGCTCAGGATACAACACATACATTGGTCCTTCGCTGGTTTGATGTGCGAGATGCCAGTCTGGCCGTAAACCCGGCTCAGAGTATAACTTTAAATATACAGCCCTTACTTCCTCCAGCAGCACTACCATAATCCAGAACTATGACAATGATGAGTAATTCAAATCAACGTGGACTGACCCTGATTGAACTTATGGTCGCCCTGCTAATCAGCCTGCTGATTCTGGCCGGACTGTTTACCGTGTATAGATCCAATCAACACGGCTACCGGCTGAATGATGGCCTGGTACGCATTCAGGAAAGCGGTCGTTTTGCGATTGATTACCTTAGCCGTGATATTCGTCAGACGGCTTATCCCAATGGTGAACTCAATCCTAAAGTAATACCTACGCCCGAATTTCACCTGTTTTTATTTAATAACGGGGCAGACAATATCGATGTTGTTAATTCAAATCCCGGTCAATTTCCACCAAGCGATGTCCTCGCTATTCGACATGGCATACAAAACCAGCTTACGACAGACTGTAATGGTGTTGCACCTGATGGAGCCGGTACCGGAGGCAATGCCGATGCCAACCCGGGAACCAATGGCTGGACCACATTGAATGTCTATGCGATTCAAGATACAGGCCGTACCAATATCCAGGGCAATCCTATCCTCGGTCTATTCTGCAACGGTAATGAACTGGTTGAAGGTGTTGAAAACATGCAGGTGCTCTACGGTGTCGACACCGACCCTAGTTTAAACAGTCGAGATTATGTTGCCGATCAATATTTCGACTTTACTACCGTACCTAATATAAATGGTGACGCTATCCCCGACTGGAACCGCGTAGTTAGCCTGCGTATTGCCCTGCTCGCAAGCAGTGTTGATGAAAAAGCGACTCAGCCCAGTGGACGCTCTTTTAATCTCCTGGGAGACATCATCGGCCCTTTTGATGGCACAGGTGTTGACGTTAACGGCGTTGCTATCCCCGCCGATCAGAAAATGCGCAGAATCTACACCACAACCATACTCATTCGAAATAATATGGCTCAATGAGTCAAACAGGTAAAAGAGTCATGACAGTAAAAGTTTCACATACAATCGCAAGTACTAAAAAACAACAGGGAGTTGTGCTGGTCATTGCCTTACTGATACTCGTGGTCATGACGGTATTGGGGGTCAGTATGCTCAGCACTTCAAGCATGGAAGAACGCATGGCCAGTAATTTACAAAGTAAAAGCATCACATTCCAGGCGGCTGAATCCTGTATTCGCAGCGCACTTCTGCCGGCAAACGCGGCTAATCGCCTTTCGGCCGTAAATAATCCGGACATTATCCCTCCCATAACTGTTGGTTGTGTATTTAACAATGTTAATTCCCAAGTCGTTTTTTCTGTCCCAAACAATGTTGATATGCGTTGGGGGCCAATAGGGGGCAGTGATGTTAACAAAATCGTAGGTTATGTACTTATTATGAGTTCCAGTTCAAGACTCGCTTCAGGCACTGAAAGTGCAGTCACTCTTGTCGGACAAATACCAGCACCTGCACCCTGACTAAATCATTCATTACACCCAGCTCCCAGCCACTATCAGGAGAAACACCATGAAAAAAATTACTCACACTCTTTTTTATTTATTTCTGTTCGCGCTACTGCCCCTGGCAGGACAGGCTGAAATCCTTTTAATCGAAGATGCGATTGAGACAGACAAACTAAACTTCAACCTCGATGCCGCTCTAAATGGCCATATCACAGCTAAACACTGCACCAGCTGTCCCAGCATCCGGCTAATAGTCGATAAAAATACCCAGGCTATCAAGCGGGGGAAAGCCGTTCATCTCAATAAGGCCACGCAGATAAAAGGAACATTCGCAACGGTGATTTTTGACCCGAAGACAAAAATAGTAAAGCGAATAACCTGGTAAACGAATAGCCACTGTTTTTGAATTTTATATTTTTTTAGCAACATATATTTAAGTGAGGTGCGTCATGCGTACTGCAAGCAAAAAACTAATTTTATCTCTGGCCTCAGCATTGTATATTTTATTGAGCGCCACCCCTCTATACGCAGATGACACCGAACTATATACCGGCATCACTCCCGGTGCCATTACAGCTCGACCCAATGTGCTGTTTATTATTGATACCTCGGGCAGTATGGGCACGAATGTGACTCTAACAACGGGCACTTACGATCCTGCAACTACCTATACCGGTACCTGCGATCCTACCCGCTATTACTGGAGCAATACCGGCGGTGTGCCTTCCTGTTCCGGCTGGTTTGTTCCCTATATCAATGTCAGCGCATTTCAATGCAACGATGCCTCTGCCGCACTCGGTGTAGGCGGTAGTGGCTTTTACCTTGACCGCATGGCCCGCTACAGCACCAACTCAAATTCATGGGAAACACTGAATACCTTTACCCCCAACCATGAGGTTGAATGTGCAGAGGACTATGGGCTACATGGTGATGGTAGTAATAGCAGCGATCTCTGGCCGGCCAATGGTAATAACGGCGGTCCATGGAGAGCGAATACGACTAACTCCCTAAGCTGGAGTTCCACGGGTGGTTCTTACACCATATACACGGCTAATTATATTAACTTTGTTAATACTGCCGGTAACTCCACGACCCTGACTCGGCTACAAATAGTTCAACAGGTGCTAACCGATATCATCGACAGCACCGCTGGCATCAATGCCGCCCTCATGCGTTATGATGCCAGTGGCTCCAGCCTGGGTGGCAGCTTTGTCGAGCCCATGCAGGCCATCGATGCCAGCACCCGCACCGGTTTCAATAACAGCATCAACGCTTTGACAGCGGGTGGAGCAACACCCCTGGCGGAAACCCTCTATGAAGCCATGCTCTACTACCGGGGCGAACATGTGTATTTTGGCAATAACGCAACACCGTCTAATGTAAGTAGCGTGCTGGATCCGAGTGATTCAAGTCGTTATGCGAGTCCGATTGAATTTCAGTGCCAAAGTAACTTCATCGTCATGCTAACCGACGGTGACCCGGTCGCTGATGATAGTGCCGATAGTGTTATCAATGGCGGCAACGCTGCCTTTGGTGATTTTTTCCCTGGTGTTGCAGGGGCGGCCGGTGTCTCAGACAGTTGTACTTTTAATTCTGGCGATGACTGTCTCGATGAGCTGGCGCAATACATGTACGAACGTGACCAGATTACGTCATTAAATGATACTCAAAATATCATTACTTACACCATTGGCTTCGCCACCGATCAACCTCTTCTTGAAAGCACTGCCGACAAAGGTGGCAGTACTGGAGGCAATGTCGATTCAAATGTGGGCTACTTTACCACCGACTCCATTATCGGCCTGACGGAGGCGTTTACTTCAATTATTTCAGATATACAGGAGGTGAATACGACCTTTATTTCTCCTGCGGTATCAGTCAATGCCTTTAACCGTCTATCACACCGTAGCGAACTCTATTTTGCCCTGTTCCGTCCAACCATACGCTATCGCTGGCCGGGCAATCTGAAAAAATATAAGCTTGCGCGCGAAACAACCGGTAATCCTGACTCTGATCTCATTATCATTGATGTTAATGGTCTAAATGCAATTGATACCAATACGGGTTTCTTTGACTCCGGTGCACAGAGTATCTGGAGTGCAACAGCAGATGGTGCGGATGTTACCCTGGGTGGTGCAGCCGAAAACCAGCCACTGGCCAATCGCCGCATTTATACCTTTACCGGTGTTAATAGTACCTTGGTGCCTCCTCAGATCAATTCTGAAACACTAAACACGACAAATAATCTTCTACACGAAGACAATCCTGTTCTGGTAGCCGCTGGCACTGGTGAGGATGTCTCGGCCAATACATTATTGGGACTGACGACCACAACGAGTGATGCCGATCGCACGACCCTGCTCCAATGGGCTCGGGGTGTGGATGTACTGGATGAAGATGAGGATGGCTCAAACACTGATTCCCGTAACTTCATAGGTGATCCTCTGCATAGTCGTCCCCAGCTAGTCAACTATAAAGGCACCACGGCAGCGGATACTGACATTACTATCTACATGATAACCAACGAAGGTTTCCTGCATGCGATTGATGCAGATGATGGTACTGAACAATTTTCCTTTATACCTCAGGACTTACTGCCCAACCTGGATGTACTCAAGAGCAATACAACCGCAGCCGTTCGGACTTATGGCCTGGATGGTCCCATGACCGTCTGGCACAACGATCTAAACAATGATTTGCTGGTACTGGATTCAAGCGATACTCCACAAGTCACTGATGGTGTTTCCGAACATGTATATCTCTATTTTGGCATGCGTCGAGGTGGTAAAAACTACTACGCACTGGATGTCACTGACCGCAATAGTCCAAAATTAAAATGGAAAATTGAAGGTGGTATTCCCGGTGATCCTTTTGAAGAGTTGGGACAAAGCTGGTCGGAGATGAGCCATGCGACAATCAAGCTCAATGGGGTTGCCCGACATGTTCTCATCTTTGGTGGTGGCTATGACACTAGTGAAGACAGCGTCTCCACACCGTCTGATGATAATGTAGGCCGCGCCATCTTTATCGTTGATGCAGAAACCGGTGAGCGCCTGTGGTGGGCAGGTATCAGCGGTTCCGGTGCTGATCTGGAACTGGCCGAAATGAAAAATTCGATCGCAGCTGATGTTACTGCCTTTGACAGCACGGGTGACGGCTACATCGATCGCATCTATGCGGCTGATCTTGCCGCACGTATATGGCGCTTTGATCTCGATAATACAGATGATACCCGTACATCGATTCTTGCCAATGGTGGTGTTATCGCCGATCTAAACGGCACGGCTGTCAGTAACTCAGCCGATGCCACGGCAGCAAATAACCGACGCTTCTATTATGCACCTAGCGTCGCCTATATTCGTGATGGCAGCCAGGAGTTTTTCACCATCGCAATCGGCTCCGGATATCGTTCCCACCCAACGGATACATCCATTAAGGATCGATTCTACGTGATCCGCGATACCAATGTCCGTGGCCCAGCTCTGGATGGTAATGGCACTCCGATCTACACTACCATTAGTGAAGATGATCTCTATGATGCAACGGGTAATTTAATTGGCCAAGGTACGCAAAATCAAATTGATGCCGCACGCACCTCACTAAACACAGGTAATGGCTGGTACATCAAACTGAACAATACTGATGGTACCTTTGTCGGTGAAAAAGTTCTTGGTAGAGCGGTTACATTTAATGGCGTGCTATTGTTTTCCAGCTTCACCCCGCTTGAGATTAGCCAGTCGAATAGCTGTTCACCAAGCCAGGGGGTTTCTGCCGCCTGGGCAATTAATTTGATCGATGGTAAACCTGTCTTTAACTTTGATCAAAGTAACCCTGATCTGACCCGCAATGATCGAAAAGGAACGCTGAATATGGGCGGGCTGCCCTCCGATCCGTCCATTGTGTTCTATGATGATGGACTTGGTGACAGAGAAATCACTGCCTTATTTGGTACTCTAAGATATGACGAAGCGGGTGACGGTATTGGTACTAATGCACCTCCATTGTTAAAAGATGACTATGTGCAACCCCGATACTGGAATGTTACACAATAGCCAGACTAGAGCCGGTGCAGAAATATCTGCACCGGTTTTATTAACAACAGATAATATAAATATGAAATTTTACAGTAATAATATAAATAGAACGCGATGCCGTGGTTTCACCCTGATTGAAATTATCATAGTTGTCGCCATTATCGCAATCATATCTACCATGGGCTGGTCATTTCATCTCGAACAGTCACGTAAAAGCCAGCGTTCAGAAGCTGTTGCTATGGCTTCTATGTTACGACTTGAAATGGAACGCTGTGCATCGAATAATAATGGTGTCTATGTAGCAGGCTGCACAGGTATCGCAATGGCTGCTGTTCTTCCCGTAATACGGGCAAAATATGACCCAAGCGGCACGCGCGGAAATTATTATAATACTGCGATTGCAATAACAGGTGGTGGGGCAGGTTATAACATTAACATCACCGATCCTATTGGTAACGATCTTGACTGCACATCATTTACACTAAATAATTTTGGGCAAAAAGGATTTACTCAGGCTGCGGGACGACAAAGTAATCTTACCCGTTGCTGGGGCAGCAATTAAATATAACTTGTCTCACATAGAAGTAAGTTGGGCTAAGCAACGCGAAGCCCAACAAATATAATCGTAAAATATTGGGCTTCTCTCTCGTTCAGCCCAACCTACAGCTTGTTTTCAATTTTTATTTTTCAGATCTGCCGGCAGAGAAAAAACAACATTCTCTTCACTTCCTGTAGCCTGCACAATGTCAGTGG
>CAZIJT010000130.1:0-7360 GCA_964539595.1 uncultured Thiohalophilus sp.
TATTCTGCACGCAGGGCTTCGACTGGGTCGAGCCGCGCAGCGCGGCGGGCGGGCAGTACACCGGCAGCCAGACCGATGAGTGCGGCACTGACTTCTGCCAGCAGCACATACAGCCAGGGGGTATGCACCGGCAGGGCGGGCAGTAGCAGGTTGAGTAGTTGGGCAAGTCCGAGGCCAATTGCTAGCCCACTTGCACCACCGATAGCCGAGAGAATAATCGCTTCGCCTAAAAACAGGCCAAGTACCTGCCCACGGCTGGCACCCAGCGCGCGCAGCAGGCCGATTTCACGGGTGCGTTCATTGACGGCGATGGTCATGATGGTAACGATGCCAATCGCGCCGACCAGCAGCGAGATGCCGCCGATGGCGGCGACCGCAAAGGTCAGTATGTTGAGTACCGAGCCGAGTACGTCGAGCATTTGCTGTTGCGTGGTAATAGTTACATCATCGCGGCCATGTCGGGCTTCGAGGGTGCGCTGGATAGCGGACACGACCTTGTCTAGCGGCGCGTTTTCCTCGTACAGCAGGTCGATTTCAAACAGGCCGTCGCGGTTAAATAAGGCCATGGCGCGGGCGGCGGGGATATACGCCGTATCATCCAGATCAAAACCTAAGACCGTACCTTTGGATTCCATCACCCCAATCACCCGGTAGCGACTACCACCGATAGTGATGCGTTGACCGAGTGGATTGCTATTGTTAAATAATTCCTTGCGCAATTTACTGCCGAGCACGGCAAAGGCACGTGGTGCGCCGGGATCATCCGCAGGCAGGAAACGCCCGGATTTAACCGCCATGCTGAAGGCTTCAGGCATAGCCGGGCCGATGCCATAGATCGAGGCGCGGCGGCGGCGATTACCAGCCTCGACTTCGGCGTTGCCCTGCACAAAGGGCACTACGGCACGGGTATAGGGCAGGCGCTCCAGCGCAGTGGCATCGTCGATAGTCAGTGGCCGTTCGTTGCCAAACACGCCCATGCTGGTGCCACTGGTGGTGGCCTTGCCGGGGTTGATGGCAACCAGGTTGGTGCCAAACTGGGTGAACTCGGAAAGCACAAAACGGTGAATGCCTTCACCGATAGAGGTCAGCAAAACCACGGCGGCAATGCCGACGCCAATGCCCAGCGCGGTGAGAAAACTGCGTAGGCGATGATCCCCAAGGGAACGCAGGGTGAGGTTAAGATAGTCGCGGCTAATCATGGTTTAACGTCCCGACAAGGCCAGCACCGGATCCAGCTGCGCGGCATGGCGCGCCGGAAGCAGGGAAAATAATAATCCTGCCCCCAGGGCGACAGTCAGTGAGGTAATGATGGCCCAGAGCGGTGCATAAGCTGGCAGATCGGGAAAGGCATAGCGCAGTGCGGCATTGCCCAGCTCGCCTAATAATAATCCCGTGCCTGCGCCCAATGCCGATAGCAGGATGGCTTCGCAGAGAATGAGAATGATGATTTGCCGGGGAGCCGCACCCAGTGCCTTGAGCAGGCCGATTTCGGCGGTGCGCTGAGAAACGGCGACCAGCATGACATTCATGATTAAAATCCCGGCTACCGCTAGACTGATGGCGGCAATCCCGCCCATTGCATAAGTAAGCGCGCTGAGGATCTTGTCAAAGGTCGCAAGTACCGCATCCTGGGTAATCACCGTAACATCGCGCTTGCCCTGATGCCGCGCCTTGAGGGTGTCAATGACAAAGGTTTTGACGGACTCAATTTCAGCGCGGCTACGGGCTTCGACCAGGATGCGAAACAATGAGGCGGTATTGAAGAGCTGCTGTGCTGAGGCGGCGGGCACCATAATCGTATCCTGCACATCGACGCCGATAGAACGGCCTTCGGAGGCAAGGATACCGATGACCCGGAAACGTCGATCACCGAGGCGCAGCCATTCACCGAGCACCGGTTTGGAGCCAAACAGTTCCTCACGAATTTTGCTGCCAATGACGCAGACTGGGGTGGCACGATCCAGATCGGTCTGTGGCAGGAATTGCCCCTGCGCCATTTCCCAGTGACGCAGGGGCAATAAATCATAATTGCTGCCGATGATCACCGCCTCACGACTTCGCCCCTTGAAGCTGGCATTGACTGAGCCGATATTGATCGGTGAGATGCGTCTCACCTGATGTGAGCGCAGCAGGCTGAGGGCATCATCAAGGGTGAGATCGCGCGGGGTCTCACCCATCAGGGTGGTGGGGTTGAGTCCGGTGGTTTCTGAATAGCCGGGCAGGACAATAATCAGATTGGTGCCCAGCGAGGCAAATTCATCGGTGACATAACGGCGTGCGCCTTCACCCAGTGCGGTGAGCATGATCACTGCCGCCACCCCAATCGCCATTGCCAGCAGCATTAACAGGGTGCGGGTTGGATAGCCTTTTAATGCACGCCAGGCGAAGAGGGCAATGTCGTAGTTTCGTATGTGCATGTTGTTCTTGTTCTTGCGTCAGGCTTCTTTATAGGTTAGCTATCGGGGATGGCCGGGTTTGTGTCTATCAGTCGTAAGGCGGTTTGCCGACAACTATCCAGCATTCGCTCAACCGTTTCACTTTCATTCAGCGCGCGACCCAGCGCGACACCACCGATCATCATTGCGGTGATGGCGAAACTGCTATCGTAGTCTGACGGGTCGTTCATGAGTTTAGTCTTAATTAGCGTATTTAGCTGTTTATAAACATCGGTATAGGCCTTGCGTGCGGCAGGTTCACGATTTGCAACATCGGTGGCAAGAAAGGCCAGTGGGCAGGACGGTGCCTGCTGGTTAATATGCTCATGACTGAGATAGGATAAAAACAATTCCTTTAACCAGTCGTGATTGCTGCCGCTGGTATCATCCGGCAATAGTGATTGGCTGCGCGTAACCGCAGCCAGAATTGATTCTGCATAGATATCACTCTTGTTACTGAAGTGGGCATAGAACGCCCCGCGAGTTAGTCCGGCATGTTCCATCAGCTGGTCGATAGTAACTTTGTCATAACCGTGATGGGTAAATAATTTCAGGGCGCTATCGAGGATTTTCTCCCGACTTTTTTGTTTGTGTTCACTGGAATAGGGCATCTGTTAAGCGTACTCCTGTTTTTAAATATGTTCTTGATCATATATTAAAATCTCATATTATCAAGCCTCTTTTAAATCACACAGGGAATTGAATATGAGTATTTTAAATACCGTTGCACCGGAACAGGCTGAGGGTCAGGTTGCTGATATCTATAAAAGCTTTGAGCAGCAGATTGGTTTTATCCCCAATGCGTTCAAAGTTTCCAGTGTCAGTCCAACGATGATGCAGCAGCATTGGGACTATATTGGTTATTACATCCAGCATCCCAGCTTATCCAAAGTGTTGACCACGCTGATTCGTTTGCTGGTCTCAGAAAAAGTGGATTGCGAATATTGCATTAATCTAAACACCGCCTTGCTAATCAATGATGCCGGTATGACAGCGGAACAGGTGATGGCGATCCGGGATGATCCTGCAACGGCACCGCTGGATGATAAAGAGAAAGCCCTGTTGTTATTTGTGCTTGATGCGGTGGTCGATGCGCATGCGGTGAGTCAGGCAGATTTACAGATGTTGCGTGATCTGGGCTGTAGCGAACAGGATATTTACGATGCCCTGAATCATGGTGCCCGACAGGTTGGGCTGGACATCATGCTCAATGCGTTCAAGGTTGAGAATGATTTTTGAGCTAAGTAAATTCTATTGTGTGCTCCTGGTGTCGGAGTCAACATATCACGATTCTAAAAATCTGATGCCTATGTGGAATGTTGACTCCGACACCTTGACGTATTGCTAGCTACGGTCGATGCGCCCATCGAGCATGTGAATCTGTCGCTGGGCGCGTTGGCCAATCGCGGCATCATGAGTAACAACGACAAGGGTGATACCTTGAGCATTGAGTTGTTCGAGAACATGAATCACATCCTGTCCAGATTTTTGATCCAGATTGCCGGTGGGTTCATCGGCTAGTAGCAGGGTTGGGTGAGTGACGGTGGCGCGGGCAATTGCGACCCGCTGACGTTGACCACCGGAAAGTTGATCAGGTTTGTGTTGGCTACGATCATCCAGATCCAGCTCGGCTAACGCTTGCTCTACCCGTGGACGACGTTCTTCCAGCGATACGCCTGCCAGCATCAGCGGTAATTCCACATTTTCAAATGCGGTGAGCCGGGGTATCAGATGAAAGGCCTGAAATACGAAACCGATATAGCGGTTGCGGGTGGCGGCCAGTTGCTCATCACTGAGGGTGGTGACATCGTTGTCATTTAAAAAATACTGACCGGCACTGGCTTTGTCCAGCAGGCCAAGCAGATTTAGCAGGGTAGATTTACCGGAGCCGGATGGCCCCATGATGGAAACGTAATCACCGTCAGCAAGATCAAGGTTGATATCATCGAGGGCATGAACGGTCTGATCACCGACCTGAAAATTGCGATGGATGTTGTGTAGTTCGATCATCCTGAATTCTATTTTTTCAACGCAAAGACGTAAAGACGCAAAGGTGCTGAAATTTTGTGATAATTTTCCTGAAAATATCTTTGCGTCATAGCGTCTTTGCGTTTATGGTTTTTTTTCTTCCGGTTTGATCTGCACACCCTCTTCCAGGCCTTCACGTTCTACTGACACTACGATGCGATCACCTTCTTTAAGCCCGGATAACACTTCGCTGTAACTCCAGTTATGCATGCCGGTTTTTATTTGTCGCTTGTTGATAGTTACGTCATCGAGCAGAAAAAATACGTATTGATCTTCCATCACAGCTTCGGTAGGAATGCGCAGCACATTTTTGCGGCGTTCGAGAATCACTTCGACATCGGCACTGTAACCGGGCAGCATTTTTTCGGCATCAGCCGGGTTGCGGAACTCGACTTCAATCTCGACGGTACGTGCCTGCTTTTCACGTTCCAGCACATAGGAGGCGACCCGGCGAATCGTACCTTTGAACAGAGTTCCGGCAAAGGCATCGAGAGAAATATTGGCGGTCATGCCGGTTTTGATCTGTGGTGCATCAACTTCATCAATCGGGGCGGAAACATAGAGGCAGGTGTAATCGATTAAGTCAATCGCGGGCAGGGTGGCGACGCCTACCGGTGAAGGGGTGAGGAATTCGCCTAGCTCGCCGTTGACCTCTGCAACCGTACCGTCAAAGGGTGCGAGTAACTGGGTACGTGCGAGTGCGGCGGCAGCGACGTCGATGCGAGCCTGACTGACTTTGATCGAGGTATTGGCGGCATCACAGGCAGCCTGTCGTGCGTTGGCATCATTGTCCGCGCGATCAATGGCTTCTTCTGAGGCCAAATTGTTACGCGCCAATTTGCGTAGGCGAGTGGCTTCACGTTGAGCGCCTTTGGCAATCACACAGGCTTCGCGTGCGCGTGAGCCTGCTGCGCTTGCTTCGCCGTGGGCAAGTGTTAATTGGGCAGTGAGATCGTCATTCCAGATTTCCAGCAACACATCACCCTGCTTAACTCGATCACCTTCCGTTACCGGCAGGTGCTCAATTTGCCCGCCGATGGAGGGTGACAGGCGGGCGCGGCGGCAGGCCTTGAGTGTCCCCGCGCGAGTATTGGCGACGCTGGAGAGGACTTCGCCACGGCTGACGGTATGCATCGCCACGCTGATGGCTGTTGGCTGGTTGAGATAGCTGAGCAATGCGCTTAACGCAGCAGCACTAAGCAGGATGATAAATATGAGTCGACGGTGTTTGCGCATGGGATTTTTATAAAAGTATCCGGGTGATGGTACTATGCTACGTTAACAACTTACATCGTTAAAGCACAGGATATCTTTTCGATATATGTCTTCCATTAAACTGTTTAAAGCTCGGGTGAGCTGGCGCGACGCTTTTCTGGCCTATCTTCGTCCCCGGGTATTGAGCATGTTGTTTCTGGGGTTTGCCGCAGGCCTGCCTTTTTTGTTGGTGTTCAGCACCCTTTCTGCCTGGCTGACCGAAGCCGGGCTGAGCCGGACAGCGATTGGTTTTTTCAGCTGGATTGGTATTACCTATTCGATCAAAGTTTTCTGGGCACCGGTCGTTGACCGGCTGCCTTTGCCGCTGCTGGATCGCTGGCTGGGACGGCGACGAAGCTGGATGCTCCTGGCACAGTGCGGAATCATGCTGGGGCTGCTGGGCATGGCGACAACGCAGCCAACCGAGGATATCACTCTGATTGCTCTGTTTGCCTTGTTGGTGGCTTTTTCATCGGCGACTCAGGATGTAGCGCTGGACGCTTATCGGATTGAGTCGATAGACAAAGAATATCAGGGGGCGATGGCGGCGATGTATATCGGCGGCTACCGGTTAGGCTTGCTGGTTTCTGGCGCGGGGGCGTTTTACCTTGCCGAGTTCTGGGACTGGCCGTTGGCTTATCTAAGCATGGCGGCTTGCATGCTGGTGGGCGTGGTCACGGTTCTGATCATTCGGGAACCTGAAAACAGGCGTGATGCGCAGGCCTATGCACAAGAGAAACGGGTCATTACTTATCTGGAAAACTCGGCGCACCTGCCCGATGTTTGGCGCAAGTTTGCTAGCTGGTTTATTGGGGCGGTGGTGTGCCCCTTTACTGATTTTTTTCAACGCAACGGCACCAAGGCGTTAATTATTTTATTGTTCATCAGTGTCTTTCGCATCAGTGATATTACGATGGGGGTAATGGCGAATCCCTTTTATCTGGACATGGGTTTTAGCAAAATTGAAATTGCCAATGTCGCCAAATTCTTCGGCTTTTTTATGACTCTTGCCGGTGCGGCCATCGGCGGTATTTTTGTGGTGCGCTTTGGCATTATGCGACCGCTACTGCTGGGCGCGGTAATGGTGGCTTCCACCAATTTGTTGTTTGCGATGATGGCGGGGATGGAGCCAAACCTGATCATGCTGGCGCTGGTGATCAGTGCGGATAATCTCAGTGGCGGTTTGGCCACTTCAGCGTTTATCGCCTATCTCTCCAGCCTCACCAATAGCGCCTATACGGCAACTCAGTATGCGTTGTTCAGTTCGCTGATGACCCTGACACCGAAAATTCTGGCCGGTTTTTCCGGCATGGTAGTCGATGCACAGGGCTATGTGTTTTTCTTCACCTATGCGGCAGTCACCGGCATTCCCGCGATTTTTCTGGTGCTGTATTTGATGAAGCAGAAAGGTGGGTAGCTTGGGTTGCGTAAAACGAAGCCCAACAAGGAAGGTTTATTAGCACCAGCAGGGCGCACACATTGTAGGTTCGCCTTCTACCCTTCGGGCACTATGAGGCGAACATGTGCGGCTGAAGCCGCACCTACAGGTTACACCGATATTCAGGCTGGACTGGTATTGGGAACAGCCATTTAGGGAATCTCTGATTTATTCCGTTCGCCCTGAGCGAAGTCGAAGGGTGTAA
>CAZIJT010000131.1:0-7318 GCA_964539595.1 uncultured Thiohalophilus sp.
ATGCGGGCAAGATCATGAATGAACTAGGCTGGAAACCGGAATACACTTTTGAAACCGGTTTAGAACAAACATTGCATTGGTACCTCAAAAACCAGCGCTGGTGGGAACGGGTGCGCGACGGTGAATACCGCAAATTTATCGAGCAGCAATACAAGAACCTTGCCGGATAAAAACAAGGGTTTTGCTTCAACCTATGAGAGAAGTCATAATAAACAGGTAATAAAAGTAAGTTATAGTTTTAGGGCATCCGCATTTTTTGATCCCCATATAGAGAATTGATCACAAATGCTCCTGAAATGTAGAAAAATAGGAATTCCAACACAATAGAAACATTCCAGAACCATAAAACAGCGCCCCCGAAGGGCTTTGAGTATAAGGATTAAGAAAATTTGCCGAAAATGTGTTTGGTAGAGGTATTCATGCCAAGCGTATTAGCGAGCAGCTCATTGCTCCATATCGGCAATCGGTCGTGGCTATCTAATTTGTATGTGGCACCGCCTATTTGAGATGCTAAGAAACCAGTTAAAATTTGGCTACATCCCTCGGCTTCACTCAGGATGAACGGTTATGAAAGAGTATGCCGTTCGTCCTGAGTGAAGCCGAATGATAAAAATTAGATATTGTAACTTAAGGAATATACAAAAATGAATGTCGTAATGATTGGCGCAGGCTATGTAGGCCTGGTATCCGGCGCATGTTTCGCCGAGTTTGGTGCAAACGTCACCTGTGTGGACATCGCTCAGGATAAAATTGATAAGCTCAATGCCGGTGGTATTCCCATTTACGAACCTGGCCTGGATGACCTGGTTAAACGCAATACCGATGCGGGTCGGTTAAAATTTTCTACTGATCTGGGTTCCAACGTAAGCGAGGCAGATCTGGTTTTTATTGCCGTCGGTACGCCTACCCGGCGCGGTGACGGTCATGCTGATCTCAGTTATGTTTATGCCGCTGCTAAAGAAATTGCGGCTCACTTAAACGGCTACACAGTTATCGTGGACAAATCCACCGTCCCCGTCGGCACCGCTCGTCAGGTCAAACGCATTGTCGAAGAAACTAACCCCGATGCTGATTTCGATGTCGCTTCTAACCCCGAATTTCTGCGTGAAGGTGCCGCTATTGGCGATTTCATGCGGCCAGATCGCGTAGTCCTCGGCGTTGAGAGTGATCGCGCTAAAGCGTTATTAAGCGAGCTTTATCGGCCAATCAATCTGATTGAAGCTCCGATCATGTTTACCGAACTGGAAAGTGCCGAGTTAATCAAATACGCCTCCAATGCTTTTCTGGCTACCAAGATCAGTTTTATCAATGAAATTTCCCAGCTGTGTGAAGCGGTAGGTGCCGATGTGCAGGCCGTAGCCAAAGGCATGGGCATGGATGGGCGTATCGGTCGCAAGTTCCTGCATGCCGGTCCCGGTTATGGCGGCTCCTGCTTTCCGAAAGACACCCTTGCCCTGATCCGTATCGCCCAGGAGCACGGCGTTTCAACCCGCATTGTTGAAACGGTGGTTGAAGTTAACGCTGCACAAAAAGCCCGCATGGTGCAAAAAATACGCGCCGCGCTCGGAGGCAGCGAAGCGGGAAAAACTATCGCCGTATTAGGCCTGACGTTCAAACCCGAAACCGACGACATGCGCGACTCACCTGCGCTGGCTATTTTGCCTGCTCTAGCCGACAAGGGTGCGACTATACGTGCTCATGATCCCCAGGGCGTCGAAGAAGCCAAACCCCTGCTGCCGAATTCTATCATCTATGTTGATGACATCTATGAAACTCTCGAAGGTACCGATGCCGTTGTCCTCATGACCGAGTGGAACGCCTACCGCGGCCTGGATATGAATGAAGTCAAAAAACGCATGAAAGGCAATGCCTTCATTGATCTGCGCAACGTCTATGAACCAGAAACTATGAGAGAGCAAGGTTTTGAGTATATTTGCATCGGTCGGAGTTAAGGATTTTATGGCTTTTTTAACACCGTCCCTTGAAAGGATGCCTTAGTGAATACTCCGCTGGCTAAAAGCCGGATAGCTCCCCCGATCCCCCCCTCATCCCAGCCTTCTCCCCCCGAGGGAGGGGGGAGAAGGGGCAAAAACTAAATAGCCGTCTGAAGACGGGGAATTTACGGATACCCTATCGGGGGACTTTAAATATCTTTAGAACCACACTTAATCATGCATGATGACTGCAATCCCACTAAAACTCCCAAATAACCTGGCCAATGAAAACAAGCTTGAATATACCAACCCACCCGACAAACACGCCGGCAAAAATCCACATCGCAACATTGATGCAGGAAAGCGGTGTCGGCTTCGGCACCAGTGGCGCCCGTGGACTGGTAAACGATATGACCGACCAGGTTTGCTACGCCTACACTGCCGCTTTTCTACAGCATCTGGAAACACAGGGCCAACTAAACGCAGGCGAGCAAATCGGCATTGCCGGTGATCTCCGCGACAGCACACCACGCATCATGAACGCCGTTGCCGCCGCTATTATAAATAAAGGCTATCAAGCCGTTAATTGCGGGGAAATCCCGTCACCCGCGGTAGCCTACTATGGCTTACAACAGAAAATCCCCACCATCATGGTCACCGGCAGCCACATTCCCGACGACCGTAACGGCATCAAGTTCAATACTGCATCCGGTGAAATTCTCAAACAAGACGAAGAAGGCATACGCCAGCAAACAGTAGAAATACCATCCGATCTGTTTTCAGCAGATGGCAGCTTCACCGAATCAACCCATTATTTACCTGAAACAGCTCCAGACGCAGGCCGGCACTATCGCCAGCGTTATCTGGATTTCTTTCCGGGCAACTGTCTCGCCGATCTAAAAATCGGCCTTTATGAACATTCAGGCGTTGGCCGAGACATCCTTTTCGATTTGCTTTCAGCACTGGGGGCAAATGTAATACGCCTTGGCCGCTCAGACAAATTTATTCCCGTCGATACTGAAGCTATACGAGAAGAAGATATTAAGCTGGCCCAAAAATGGTTAAAAAAACATCAACTTGATGCCATCGTCTCAACCGATGGCGATGCCGATCGCCCCCTGGTGGGGGATGAAGATGGCAACTGGCTACGCGGTGATATCGCCGGAATACTCTGCGCCCACTACCTTGGCATAACGCACATCGCCACCCCGGTCAGCAGCAACACCTCCGTCGAAAAATCCTGCCTGTTCAAGAAGGTGCAACGCACCCGAATCGGCTCCCCCTATGTCATTGCCGCCATGCAGCAGTTACACAATGAAACAGACGGCTATATTGCCGGTTATGAGGCCAACGGCGGATTTCTGATAGAAACGCCCGTAGAACGTGACGGCAAAATACTGGCCTCATTACCCACCCGCGATGCCACCATCGTTATTCTGAGCCTGCTGGCGATGGCAAAAGAGGACGACAAAAAAATCTCTGAACTAACCGAGTCACTGCCAGCCCGCTTTACCGCCAGTAACCGCCTCAAAGAATTCCCAACTAAGATCGCAAAAGAGTGTATTGCTCAACTCATAGGTAACAATGATGCTGTATCCTATCAATCCATCGAAGCAACTTTCGGAGAACTTTGCGGCCAGGTTGAAAATACGAATTTAACAGACGGCCTGCGTATTACTTTTCAGAATGGCGAAATCATTCATCTGCGGCCATCAGGAAATGCGCCAGAGTTTCGTTGTTATAATGAAGCAGACAGCCTGTCCCGAGTAGAAAACCTGAATCAGGTATGCATGAAAACTATTAATACATGGCGCCAATAAATACCTTGTTCTCACACTTCACATACTCACCACTATACTCCACACCCACCTTTCATCATATTCCCTCTTACTTAAAAGAAGACTCTCGTTACTTCAAAACTTAACAAGCAGATAGAACGCACCTAAATTGGCGCCTACAATTAATCAGGGTTCTCTGAGGTTCCGCCCTAGGCAATACAAAACTACATCCTTATTCACACAAAAAAGAACAGATTCAACATTCCACTTAAACTTTAATCATTTTTCTGTGATGAAACTATCATTCCCCATTGATAATATCTAATAGCATTTAGCCCTTAAAAGTAAAAACGGACTAAGCCAATCATGAGGAAGGCAACAATGAAAAGGATTCTCTATTCAATAATTCTATTATTTTGTTTTATTCAGATAGCCGCTGCCATTGAATTTACTGATGCAACCAAACAATCAGGCATAACCTATAATGCAAATTCATTTGGCTCCGCCTGGGCAGACATCAATAATGATGGGTGGCCTGATCTATTATTAGTTAATCATGCTCGTCGTCCGCAGCTGTATATTAACAATGCTGACGGCACCTTTACTGATCAACTTTCAACCATTATCCCCAACTTCACAACCAGTCGTGACATGCATGGCGCTGCATTTGCAGACTATGATAATGATGGTGACCAAGACTTGTTAATTCTGGTTGGTGCAAAGTATGGGAAAGGCAGAAGCCCAAATTATTTTTTTATCAATGAAGCTAATACGCTTACTGAAGTCAACAATCCATTAAATTATCCCTTGGGACGTGGCCGAACTCCACTCTGGTTTGACTGGAATAATGATGGTCATCTTGATGTTCTAACTGCAAATAATTCCAGGCCAGATGGTCAAGCACCCACAACCTTATTTACCCAGTATCAAGATACATTTATAGAAGACTCAGCCAAAACAGGATTAACAACAACAGGTAATTCCTTCGCCCAGCTTTTTACCATCGGGTCTGAATACAGGCCCTCGCTCATTTTATCCGGCTACCCCTTTCCTGATCGACTGTATGCTTACGACACATCACCTTTTGTCGACCTAAAAAATAACTATCCTACTGCATTTGAAAACCTTTGGAATGTCCGTGATGCAGTAATTGCGGATCTGGACGGCAATCAACTCCCTGATATATTTACCGTACGCCAAAGAGGAGGGACCGAACTTTTACAACCTGAACCAGATCAAATTGATGCCTCACTTTCTGTAAATGGCGATGAAAAAAGTTTCAGCTTCCAATCAAGTGGTAGTGTGCAATTTCAGATATATCAATACTGGCGGATTGGTCTGAATCACATATTTATTGGTGAAAATGGTATAAATCCGACGCATTCAAGCTTCTCTCTTTCACCCTCTGATACCGCGGGCCAATATCCTCATACCCCCGGTAGTGATTCTGGCATTTATGTAAGTTATGACACAAATACACAGACATGGCAGGTAGATGTCAGCAACAGCAGCTCTTTTATTTTTCAACTAATTATTATTGGCGAAAATTCACTTAAGAATGTCAGACGAATAAATTTTGATAATACAGATACCGCGCAAAATGACCGTCTGATCCTTCAGTATGAATCAGGCTTTACTGACAATACTCTTGCAGCGGGACTGCAAATACCAACAGCCTGCTCCTCTGTAGTTGCCGCTGATTTCGACAATGATATGGATCTCGACCTTTATTTAACCTGCGACCATGAGACTGGAAACCAGAAAAATATTCTTTATGAAAATCTGGGAGCGGGTATATTTCAATTCGTAGAAAATGCCGGTGGTGCTAGCGGGAGCATGGACGGACGTGCGGACACAGTTTCAACCGCTGACTATGACCGTGATGGCTTTATCGATCTCCTGGTTACCAACGGTCAGGGTTCCGCCGCATTTGCAGATGGGCCGACACAATTGTTTCACAATAAGAGCAATGGTAATCACTGGCTAGAGATTGACCTCGAAGGTAATAAGAGCAATCGAAACGGTATTGGAGCCTACCTTCTGTTAACTACAAATAAAATCAGGCAATACCGTCTGCAAGGTGGCGGCATCCACCGCTATACTCAGAACTCGACTCGAATCCATTTTGGACTGGCAAGCAACGAGAAAGCAGAATCACTGGTTATCCACTGGCCCAGTGGCAACGTTCAGACACTACTAAATGTGCCTGCTGACCAGATCCTTCGTGTTGTTGAATCCGAGGATACTACTGATCTCTTACCGGAAGAACCGACCACCCTACCGGAAGAACCAACCACCCAGCCAGAAACTGACGACTCTACATCTGGCGGCGGTGGCTCTTTATCAATTTACACACTTACTCTGCTAATGCTTCTATCGAGTCTCGGCAACAAATTTAGAAAAACCAGTACAACTATTTTCCGTCACCCCGGACCCCGGCATATGCTGGAGTGACAGTATTCGTTGCAAGAGAGGGGAACTAAACCTGCAGAGATTAATTCCCCCATTCAATATCCTACCGGGGTAACATTTAAGGTGGGATATCGAAATATTACCAGAATAACACTGTTAAATCATGCGCTTGCTAGCATTCCCTTCAATATCGCAGAACAAATTTGGTTGGCCAGAAACCCCTAATTTATTTCTATTTACCTATATCCTGTCACTACGAAAATTGTGTATTATCCGACAGACAAAAATAAATCAGCAATAATTCCAGAAGAAACATCTGTAAATTTTCAGAGTGGAGAAAGAAAGTCCTATTTTACCTTTCCTTATGGTTTTATTAGCCGACTAAGTTACAAGCATGGCATAGATTTTGCCGCGCCAGTAAGGTCCGACCATGCAAATAAAACATAAAGCTCCACTTCTGCCCCCATTAATATCACTATGATATTTGGCGGGTTTCTAATTTTTTAACTATAAAAACCTAATTGAAGTAACTGAAGGTATGAGGTGATGATCGATAAACCCGTAGCCCCCCCTCAAAGGAGTGGAGGATTAACGGAACCACAGTAATGAAGTTCATAAATAATGCATGTACCTTATTATATAATTCGAGCATGTTAAGCTTATAGAAAAATCCATGTTAGGTTGCCCTCCCCCTTTCGATATATGGCAGTCCCGACTTAAATAATACCACCTGCGATAAATAGCAGTGATATGACAAATTTATGAAGAAATATGCCCGAATATTAGACAGCTTGCCCAACTTCATGGCACCAGAACTTAAAAACGCCCATCGTTTAACCGAAACCTTACAGACTATTAATACACGGTGGCCACAAGAATATTATACTGAAGCTGATGACGATCAAGCCCCCATTTTTATCTTTTCAGCCGGCTGGGGTTCTGGCTCAACCCTGCTTCAACGTTTAGTTTTGTCGAGTAATGAAGCGGTAATATGGGGAGAAGCTTTGAGCGAGGCCGGAGTCCTATTAAGATTAACCGCTGCAATGTCAACCATAAGAAAAGATTGGCCACCTGACATCTTTTTTAGCACCACTAATGACATCAAAGAACTCCATAATCAGTGGGTGGCTAATTTAACCCCTCCTATTATTCATTTTCGGAAAGCACAACGCCAAATGCTTCTAGAGTGGTTTG
>CAZIJT010000132.1:0-7259 GCA_964539595.1 uncultured Thiohalophilus sp.
CCACTGACATTGTGCAGGCTACAGGAAGTGAAGAGAATGTTGTTTTTTCTCTGCCCCAGGATTTGAAGAAGTAAGTTGTTGCCAGATCCGTTTACAAGTTTGAGCTTTTAATTAGAGCCCCAGCAGCGGATATTATTCGGGCTGCTTCCTGTGTATGTTTTATTACCAAAATTATCAATTGTTAAGCTTGTACACTCAGCATCACCATTCCCGACCACTTCGGTTGCTGTTAGTGTGTAACCTGCTGCGACTACACCATTGATAGTATCTAAGGTAATCCCAACATTATAGTTAATCGTGCCATATTTTCGGGCGATGGCAGGTTGAACAAAAGTGGCATAGGTGTTGTTACAGTTTGTATAGACGCCATTGTTATTAGAGGCGCAGCGTTCCATTTCCAGGCGTAAGTGGCTTAACATATTGACTGCCTGCGAGCGGTTATTTTTGCGTTGGTAACCTTGAAGTATTGGGGTAGCGATTGCTACCAGAATGGCCACAATAACAAGTGCAACCATGATTTCAATCAGGGTGAAACCCTGAGAGGGTTTTCTTCCTGGATTGTGGCAATGTGTTTTCATATTTTATTTTGTCTTTTATTAGATAGAACAGTGCAGAAATATCTGCACTGTTCTTTTTATCACTACTGGCTAAGATTCCAGAATTTACGTTTAATATAGCCATCAGGCATTAGGCCATCATTACCCATTCCATCTCCCGCATCACCGAGTTGTAGAGTGCCAAAGAAGGCAGTAACATCCCCATCATAAAAGATAAGAGCAGGTTCAGGAGGAATGCCATCCATGTTAAGCAGTCCTTTTCGATCACTGCGGGTTAGATCCGGATTGCTCTGATCAAAGTTAAAGATCGGCTTGCCATTTATCAGATTAATGGCCCAGGCTGCTGAAAGCCCTTTACTTTGTGAGCAGCTGTTTAGCTGACTGCTATCAAGTGGCGTGAAACTTGAAAACAGGAGTATGCCGTTAAAAGTGACGGCTTGACCAAGAACTTTCTCACCAACAAAAGTACCGTCTGGTTCGTTCAATTTAATATACCAGCCTTTATTAGTGTTCAATGAGGTCCGTGCGGCATTAATTTGGATTTGAGTTCCCTCACCAATAATATTGCCGGTTGTGTCATAAAGATCATCTTCACTAATGCTGGTGTAGATAGGATCACCATTTCCATCCCGAGCTGGCCCCCGGACATTGGTATCACGAATCACATAGAATCGATCTTCTATAACGGTATTGGTGGGATGAGCGCGATAACCTGAGCCGATGGCGATGGTGAAAAATTCCTGACTACCATCACGGATGTAGGCAACGCTCGGTGCATAATAGAAGTGGCGGTTATTTGCTGCCGTGGCTTCTGCTGAGTTACTGACAGCAGTGCCATTTAGGTCGGCAATGACATCACCATCAACAAGAGAGGCGGCACCTGTATTATCTGAATTGAAAATGTCAAAGCGCCAGACCCGTGCGGCCAGATCAGCCGCATAGATACGATCGATGTAGCCATCACCGGTACTGTCAAAAGCTGTTACGTCGGCTGCAATGGCATTTTTCATGTTGGTCAGTTCCAGATCGGCTCCAGAACCGGCGATACCAGCCCACCATAAACGCTCACCGGTTTCAGCATCAACGATAAATATTGCTCGACCGACACTATCGTCAGCGGGAATGCTGACACTATCCACACTGGTGTCATAGCCGCCGCCAAAGATTAGGACATCTCGGTCAGTTCCGTTGAGTTTAATTTTGGCATAGGTCATTTTTGACCAGGTTTGCCCCAGTTCTTCAAAGGGATCACCGGCAATGCCACCCTCGATTTTCCATTTTAATTTTGGGCTATCGCGATCAGTCACATCCATCGCATAGTAGTTTTTCCCACCTCGACGCATACCAAAGTAGAGGTAAACATGTTCCGAGACTCCACTGGTGACCTGCGGCGAACCATTGGATTCCAGTACTAACAAATCCCGATTAAGATCATTATGCCAAATGGTCATGGGGCCATCCAGGCCATAGGTACGAATGGGGGTTGTCGTATTGCTTTTGAGTACATTTAAGTTGGGTAACAAGTCCTGGGGTACAAAAGAGAATAGTTCATTACCGCCAGAATCGGGGGTAGAACCATCACCGTCAGGATCAATGGCATGCAGGAAGCCTTCATTGGTGATCATATAGATAGTAATGTCGGCATCAGCATCTGTGGTTCCCTTATAGGTGACCAGTTGAGGTTTACTGTGCAGAGGATCACCAATGAAGTTACGTGAGTCAGTGCGTGAGCCATCTTCATCAGAATCAAGCACATCTACGCCACGAGCCCATTGGATGAGAAGCGTGCGATCGGCATCAGTTGTCGTAGTTGTTAATCCCAACAGGGTGTTGGCGTAGAGATTTTCAGTGTCGCCAGTTGCAACCAGTACAGAGTTGCTCTCATGCAGCATGTTGCTTGACGTGTTCAGCGTTTCTGCGTTGGTTTGAGGAGGGACTAAGGTGCTGTTTGCTCCGGTAAAGGTATAAACTTTGCGATTAGCCAGTGGCTGGTTTTCGGCTGCGCCGCCCAGGGTGACATCAGCACCATCGGCATTGGCACTCCAGATACTCCTGGCTCCGGAGTCAAAGAAACCGGTACCGCCATTTATAGCAGGAGTACCCGCAGCATCGATGATGATCAATTCAGAGTCAGGATCACCTGCAGTTGCACGTGCTAATTTATATTTTTTCAGGTTACCCGGCCACCGATAGCGTGTTGTTGGCTTAAACAGAGCAAAGTAGAGTTCGTTGCGATGAGAGAGTCGGTTAAAGGCATTGACTGATACAGCGGGAGAAATAAAGGTGGTGGTCTCATACTGAATCCGACTGATAATTGAAGTGAATGCCTCAGTCAGGCCGGTAATGGAGTCAGTGGTAAAGTAACCCACTTCAGGATCGACATTGCCACCACTGCTGCCACCTTTGCGAGCGGTGCTTTCAAGAAGAGGTTGATCGGTGGCAAAACCAATGGTGTAGGTAATGATATTTTGTACATCACCTAATGATGAGTTTTGATCATGGGTATACATGTAGTCTGCCAGCTCATCGAGACAGTCATCGCCAGAATTAAAAGTACAACTGTCTGAGACACCGGCCGCCCCTGCAACACCAGGGAAAAAATCACCAAAGGCAGCGTTGCCGCCATTGATAACACTATCGGCACTATCATCAGCGACCGGGTCACCGTCGGTTAGCATGACGATGAAGTTACTTTGGCACTGAAATTCAATCGGACTCGCATAACGACTTGAATCACTCGGATCCAGCACGCTACTTACATTAGACGGTGTTGCGTTATTGCCAAAATACACATGTTCGCCCCGGTAGTAGAGCATGGCTTCATAGAGGGTTTCCGCCAGGGGTGTTGCTCCACCCGCTGTCAAAGCGTTGATGCTGTTATTGAAACCGGTGCGGGTGCTGGCATCGATGGCCTGCATGGGCTCGACAAAGCTGCCACCCAGGCTGGAGCCACTGGCATCATAACGCATGAGGGCGGCATTGATGCCAGCGGTGCTGTCGATGATATCGGTTAGCACCTGTTGAACTATTTGTAGCCGAGTCAGGGTCGTGGAGTTACCGGCAGTATTAACAAAGTTAATATAATTAGCCGTGTATATGGTGTAAGAACCACCCGTGGAACTCCAGCTTAGGGAGTTAGTCGTATTCGCTCTCCATGGACCGCCGTTATTACCATTGGCCGGCCAGAGATCGCTGCTATTACTACCATCACCATGTAGCCCATAGTCCTCTGCACATTCAACCTCATGGTTGGGGGTAAAGGTATTCAGTGTTTCCCATGAATTTGAGTTGGTGCTGTAGCGGGCCATGCGGTCAAGGTAAAAGCCACTACCGCCTACACCGAGTGCGGCAGAGGCATCGTTGCATTGAAATGCGCTGACATTGATATAGGGAACAAACCAGCCGGAACAGGAAGGCACACCGCCGGTATTGCTCCAGTAATAGCGGGTAGGATCGCAGGTACCGGTATAGGTAGTTGCAGGATCGTAAGTGCCCGTTGTTAGAGTCACATTCGTGCCCATACTGCCCGAGGTATCAATAATAAACAGCACATTGGGTCGAGCTGTAATGGCACCGGGAGTGATGCCGGTATATAGTTCGGTGTCATCTGCGTATAGAGGGGTGGCGCTCAATAAAATATACAATGCTGAGGCCAGAGATAAAATTAGTTTTTTGCTTGCAGTACGCATGACGCACCTCACTTAAATATATGTTGCTAAAAAATATAAAATTCAAAACAGTCGTTGTCTGCTTACCACGTTATTCGTTTTACTATTTTTGTCTTGGGATCAAAAATCACCGTTGCAAAACTTCCACTATGGTGGGTGGCATGATTTAAATGAACCCTTTTTCCATGTTTGATTGCCTGTGTATCTTTATTAACTTTTAGCTTGATGTTCGGACAACCAGGGCAGCGTTTTACGGTGACATGGCCATCCAGTGAAGAGTCGAGGCTAAGGTTTAGATTATTCGTCTCAATGGCATCTTCAATTAAAAGAATTTCAGCCTGCCCTATCAGTGGCAAGGTGAGTAAAGTTAGATAAAAAATAGTCTGGGCGATTTTTTTCATAATGTTTCTCCTGCATAGTGTCCTGGAGTTGAAATAGTGATTTGTGATTTATATAGTCATCAATAGTGGAGTAAAACTACTAGGGCGCAATTGCATTTCCTGCGAATGTAATTGTGCTGGAAGTACCGGAGGCCAGGGTTGAGGTGCTGGTCATTATCACTGGCGTAGGTTTTACTGCTTTTGTACCAGACCCCGGTACCAGCGTATATTTCGAAGTGTTTGCTGGAACGGTAAATAGAACGGTTGCGGGAACACCGTTATAGTTGCAATTTAAATTTGGGTTAGCTAAGACAGTGCCATTGATGGCGGCATCACGGCGGAACTTGTTAACAGGTAAAAGTGCTTCACGAATGCAGGATTCGGCGGCCTGGAAGGTGACGTTTTTGGCCTGAATGTTACCCGCCATACGCTCTTCTAATGTGGAGGTGCTGAGCATGCTAACTCCCAGTACCGTCATGACCACAAGAATTAACAGTGCGACTACCAGTACGATGCCCTGTTGTTTATTTATATTATGTATTGTTCGTTTCATGTTAGTAACCACGGATTACATAGTGATGTTATTGCGAATTAATACGGTAGTGGTATAGATGCGCCGCATTTTCTGATCATTAAAAGCCGGGATAACCGTATCCAGTAGCGTAAATGTTCGTAGGCTGGGGGCATTAGCCCGCTCATCAACGCTACTGGCGAGCAGGGCGATGCGAATGCTGATGATACGTCCCCAGTCTCTTACGTTATCATTATCAATGTCAGGTATATCGGTGAAGCTGACATACTGATCTGCAATAAAGTCAGGGGTGGGTGTGGTATCCATACCGTAGAGCACCTGCATATTTTCAATCCCCTCAACCAACTCGATATTGTTGCAGTACAGGGCAAAGATGGGATTGCCCCGGTTGTTCAGGCGACCGGTTGCCTGAATGTCATAGCGGTTCCAGCTTGTATTGCCATCCGGATTCCATGTTATAGCGTTTTCAACCCTCTGCACGGGATCAACATTGCCGGGAGAATTGCCGCTACAGTCAGTGCTGAGTGCACCGAGCATGCCGTGACGTAGTGAAAGCACATCGGTTGGTGTAAATTGTCCGGGATTGGTGCCAACCACATCAATATTATCGGCTCCTCCAAAAAACAGGAATAAATGGAAAGGATCGGGTACAAACGCGGCGCTATTAGGATCAGCATTCGGGTAGCCAGCCTGACGAAGATCACGGGAAAGAAAGTCAATCGCAAATCGACCACTTTCCTGAGTGCGAACCAGACCGTCATTGAGGCGATTGCCGCGTTGATTAGATTGATAAACCGTGAATAGTCCCGCCAGAATGAGCAGGCTGATGACCAGCGCCACCATCAGTTCAATCAGGGTCAAGCCGCGTTGATATGTAGAGTTCATGATTGTCATGGCGTTTAAATGTTTATTGAATAGTAGGGCTGTATGGTCATGGTGATGGAGCGTGCTAAATTTCCACCGAGACTGGCATCACGCACTTCGGACCAGTTAAGAATAAGAGTGTGTGGCATATTTGCTGCACAACCGGGACAGGTAATACTCAGCGTGGCTCCCGCAGGTAAGTTAGTGGCCATTGCCTGGCAGATCTGGGAATTATCATGTGCTGCAAGCTGGGTGGTTGAGCAGGTAGAGGTATTGAGGTCACAATTCAGGGCGGGGGCTGCGCAGGCATTGGCATTTAAATTAACGGCCTGAAATAGCAAGTTAGTATTAACAGCAATGGGATTTGCATGCATGCGCTCAACTATGTCGGAGAGAATAAAGGTAGCCT
This sequence comes from uncultured Thiohalophilus sp., assembly GCA_964539595.1. Classification (GTDB taxonomy): domain Bacteria; phylum Pseudomonadota; class Gammaproteobacteria; order UBA6429; family Thiohalophilaceae; genus JAADGZ01. The sequence continues at coordinate 6,411 of CAZIJT010000132.1, forward strand.
GTACCCGTGAGTTGGCATTACTGGTTCCCCGTAAACCATGTATCTGTAGGCCAGCCAGGCCAAGCAGGCCAACTGAGAGCACGACCATTGCGATCATGACTTCAACCAGCGTTAAGCCTTGCATAGCCCTTGAAGTATATTTTTTCAGATTTAATTTAGTCATTTTTCAATTCACTATTATGATTCAGTTGCAGCTATGGGGGGCAGACGAGGTCGGCATTCGTGTCATCTTCCCTAATGCCATTATTATCGCTATCCCGTGACAGGCGCGTGCGGCCTGAAGCGGTTAGAATAACGGCGCGAGCATGATTGTTACGCAGGGGAACAGGTTGGGTGGCTGCGCGGCTATCACAACGCAAAAATACAGCATTAGTGTTGGGGGCAGCGGCGGCATTAAAGACTGCCAACGTACCTCGAGGGTTAAATCTGACTGCCACCGTGCCGTTGACGATATCGTTGTAAACCAGGCTGGCACCGGATAGTGAGCCATGCGATAAAATAAGGATAAGCTCACCGGCTCCAGCGTCGAAAGCGCCATTCCCGTCGGTTGCCTCTACAGCGCCGTTTTGATTGTCATCAATAAACACGATCCAGCCAGTGGTCCAGTCATTAATATTACTGCAGGTAGCCTGATCGGCACTGGCACATACCGTGACTGCAAGACCACGCTTAACTGCTTCGCTACGCGCCATATTGAACACCGCAACCAGATCGTTAATCTGGCTGACCCGGTTACTGTTTTGCTGGTAAAGTTTGAAACCGGGAAAGGCCAATACCGTAATAATGGCAAATACCGCAAGGGTTACCATTAGTTCGATCAGCGTGAGTCCGTGTGAAGTTTTCATAAGA
>CAZIJT010000133.1:0-1588 GCA_964539595.1 uncultured Thiohalophilus sp.
ACACAGGAGGAACCGATACACCGTTATTTATTCGCAGAATAATAAGCGCCGCCCGGCAGGATGGTAACCGAGCCGAATTTGAAAATACCTGAGCCATCTACAATAAAGATCAGCTGAGAACCAGAAAACAACTACGGCAAGTCAGTTTAGTGTTGGCCGTAAAAATGTTCCTGGAATGGCTGACGAAAATGCTGATGACAGCTCAGACAGGTATTCTGTAATCTAGAAAATGCCGAGATGACAGCATAGCCGTCTTTTTCAGTTGCCACGGTGGCCAGATCACGGGCAGCATTATGGGTTTTTCCATCATGGTCTTTGAACTTGCCCATATCACTACCCATAAAAGCCACAATACGCATTTTCTCCGTTAGCGGTGGTGCCGGGTGATCGGCAATGCGCATGGCGGCTTTTTGAACCTGTCCCCAATCTTCTTTGGCAATGCCATCGACCACGGTCTGCATGTCTTTGCCAAGATTCTGCATGATTTTGCGTAATTCCAGGGGCTCAGGGGAATCAGCGCCAGTCTCGGCCACTGCCTGGCTACTGGCCGTAATAATCGTTAATCCAGCAAACAGGCTGGCTGAAAAAATAGAAGTGGTTTTCATGTTGGATTTAATCTCCGATTTTTATTAATTTAATTCAATAGTTTGTCTGCTATCAGACAGCTAATAGAAAATTTTTACAGACCTAACTGAAGCGACATGCCCCAGTAGCTCACATCATTGGTATAAAACTGCCCATAAGGTGATGGCCCGTCATAATATTCCAGCAACAGGCTCCAACGCCGATTAACCATATTCGACTTATGTTGGGGCGCAAATTCCAGCCCGGCTTTGACGCTGAGCTGTAATTTCCAGTCATTCTGCTCCCAGCGTTTTGCATCTACCCCGGCGACCCATCGGGCTGCGCCAACCTGACCAATCCGAAAAGCGTCCTCGCGACCATTCCAGTCAATGCCAAAGTGGACAATCTTTTTACCGAGATCTGCGGGCTGATGGCTAAAGATATTCTCACCGCCACCGTAGATGCGTAAGCTGCCGAAATCTCGCGCGACCATCACTTCCAGTGACTCAAAGCTAAGATTTATACGCTGCGGCGACTGATGTAACAGGTATTCATCACCCAGGTGGGAACTCTGATGGTAGATACGTGTGCGTCCAGACCAATCCCCCTGTCGCCAGGTCACAGGGATACCGACGATGTAATCCGCATTGATCAGATCATCGGAGGGGGTATCGAGATTAAACTGAGCGAATACTGCTGCTGACAGACCTGCCTGCCAGCCTTGCTGCGGTTCTGTCTGGCGCCGGATAAAACCGAAATGCTCACCAAAACCTACAGCTGCAATGCTGGTGTTGTTATTAGCTTCTGAGTCCACCGAGAGCTTGCTGATGAAAAAACGTGGTTCCTTGGGATCGGCACGTAATGAATCAAAAAGCTGGGTGGCTGGCAGTGGGATTAAGGTTTCTTGCTTCTCCTCATCGGACTGGGGTTCGGCATATGCTGAACCGATCAGCAATACAAAACTGCTTGTTAACAGAGTTAAAAATCCAGACAGTAATTTCAACATGGTAATTCTCCTGCAAGC
>CAZIJT010000133.1:1688-4992 GCA_964539595.1 uncultured Thiohalophilus sp.
TACTCGAACGGCTGACCTTCGCCCGCTTCCTCATGGGTGCGGCCATCCCGGATATGGTAAATACGCTTGAACGTGGGAATAATTTTTTCATCATGGGTGACCACGATAATGGCAGTCTGATACTGCTCGGCCATCCTGTTAAGAATACGAATTACCGCCAGCGCTCGTTCACTATCCAGTGGCGCGGTGGGTTCATCGGCCAGAATCACCGGTGGTCGATTGACCAGCGCACGGGCAATGGCCACCCGTTGCTGTTCGCCACCGGACAGCTCCGATGGCATCGCTTTAGCTCGATGCGCCACATCCAGCGCTTCCAGTAGATCCAGTGCCCGTTGACGTGATTCATTATTTGGCCGACCTGCCAGCATGGGCAGCAGCGCCACATTGTCGGTGACATCCAGAAATGGGATCAGATACGGAGCCTGAAATACGAAACCAATATTATCTCGACGCAACGCGCGCAGATCCTTTATTTTCCAGCCATCGTCATATATCACCTGGTTGCCCAGAATCATGCGCCCAGCGCTGGGTTCGATAACCGCTCCCAGACATTTGAGCAGGGTACTCTTGCCCGAGCCTGAGGGGCCAATCAGGCCAATCACCTCACCGGGCATGACCTGCATGTTGACCTCTTTCAGGGCGTCGACGGCCATATCACCTTCACCATATCGCTTGCGCATACCGTCAATCAGAATGCCCTGTGTGGCAACATTGGATTCCATCTCAGCCTCCTATTGCTTCCGCCGGGTCGACCTTAAGGGCGGCACGAATCGCCATCACGCTGGCCAGAATACAAATGATGACCACGGCGATAAAGCCACGCAGTGAATCCCCGGGCAATAGCAATACGTATTTGGGAAACAGGGGCGCCCAGATGGTGGCTGAAATCTTGCCGACGATAAAACCGATCAACCCCAGACCCACCGCCTGCTGCATAATCATGCTGGCAATGGTGCGATTACGGGTGCCGATCAGCTTGAGCACAGCAATTTCCCGTATCTTGCCCATGGTCAGGGTGTAAATAATGAAGGCCACAATAGCGGCGCTGACGATCGCCAGAATTACCAGAAACATACCGATCTGTTTGGATGAAGTGGCGATCAGCTTGGCCACCAGAATCTCTTCCATCTGCTCGCGGCTATACACTTGCAGACGCTTCCAGCGACGAATCGGCTCGGCTACCTGCTCCGGGGTGAAGCCCGGCCGGATCTGTACCAGCACCGCATTGACGAAGGGATTATGGCTCTGGGATTCGATCACCGCTTCCAGCACCCCGGGCTTGTTGAAGGCGGGATTGGCGGCGGTGCGATTACGCTCATTGATAATGGCGTCATTATCTTTCAGGAACTGGGCTTCCTGGGCATCTTTGAGGGGAATAAACACCATGGGATCACCGCCGGAGGACACCATGCGTCGGGTCAGTCCCACCACGGTGTAGTCATTACGGCGAATGCGAATCTTCTGCCCCAGCTTGAAGCCAGTATTCACATCAACCACCGCTTCATAGTGGCTGCGTGTGATCTGTCGTCCGGCCATCAGATAGCCGGGTTCACCAGGGCCACCGGGCACAATGCCCACCACCATAGTACGCACATCACGATCGCCCTGACGTACCTGCATGGTCAGGTAAGTGACATTGGCGGCACTGGCCACGCCGGGCATGGCCAGAATGCTGCGATACACATCATCATGCAGACTGGATGGTTCCGCATAAGGTCCCAGAGTGCCCTGCTGTACCACCCACAGATCGGCACCGCTGTTATTCAACAATACCTTGGCGTCATCCACCATGCCCCGATACACGCCGGCCATGGTCAGGGTAACGCCGATCAGCAAACCCAGGCCCATGCCGGTAAAAACAAACTTGCCCCAGGCATGAAGTACATCACGGCCGGCCAGGCTAATCATTTTGCTTCACCCAGCAGCTGATCAACGATCTTGATGCGACTACGATGGCTTAACTCCTGTTTGCTGTAGACCACCACCTGATCACCGGCCTTAAGGCCTTCCAGTATCTGCACCCGGCCTTCCAGATCATAGGCACCGACACGGATCGGCACGAATCTTAACCCATTATCTTCAACCACCCAGACACCGGCCTGTCCCTGAAGTAGCTTGATACTGGCATTGGGGATAACCGGGGCAGCGGGTAGCAACGGTAGACTCACAGTGACCTCAGCCAGTTCACCAATCGGTGGCAGCGGCTCGGGCAGTCGCTCAAAAAGCACCTTGGCCAGGGTTTCTTCAGTGACTGCATCGGCCAGCGGTTCGACTCTCCCCACCCGTCCAGAAAGGGACTGGTTTGAGCGGGAGCGTAAAACAATACTGGCATCCAGACCCTGTGCCAGGCCGCCAGATTGTAGCTGGTTAAAGCGTACATTCACCCAGATGCTTTTGGGATCGATGATTTCCAGCACCGGCTGACCCGCCACTACCGTGCTACCGGGTTCGATATACCGGCCAACGACCAGACCATCCACCGGAGCGACCAGACGCAAATTTCTACGCTGTTGTAGCAGGCCGTTATAATCAGCCCACAGCATATCCAGTTCCTTACGGGTCGCATTTAGATTGGCTTTGGCCGCTTCCAGACTGGCTTTGCTAACCTGATACTCCTGATATTTGGCTTCAGCCGCATCTTTGCTAACACTTTTCTCTTGCACCAGTCGCTCATAGCGCGATGACTGCGCCCTGGCATATTCAGCACGCGCAGCAGAATCTTTTACACGGGCTTCAGCCGCCGCGACTGAGGCGTTGGCGCGTTTGATTGCCGCATCCCTGGAAACAATTTTGTTATCCATATCCACCGGGTCCATCTCACCGAGTACCTGGCCTGCGCTTACCCTGTCGCCAACATGGATATCGAGCCGTAATACGCGTCCAGTTATGTTTGGGCCAATACGATATCGGTATCTCGCCTCAACAACACCAATGCCAAACAGGGCGGGGGCAATGGCCTGCCGTTGCACCTGGCTGACCGTCACCGGTACCGGTGACAATGGGCCTGAGCTTGTCACCACATAGCCAAAGGCCAGTAATAGTGGGAGAAGCACTAAAGCCAGAGTAATGGTGCGCGTGTTGATGGGAAACTTTTTCATGATCGTTCCTCGATAGCACGAAGGTAGATGGCAAAAACAGCCGCAGCCCGGTCTCGCATATTGGCTATATCCCCGGCCAGTAACGACTGCATGACCAGACCCTGAATGCAGCCTATAAACAATAGACCTGCGGCGGCCGTATCCACAGCAGGATCAAGCTCAGCTTCCGCTTTGCCCTTATCGATCAATACCTCGACGCGCTTAGC
>CAZIJT010000133.1:5092-7134 GCA_964539595.1 uncultured Thiohalophilus sp.
ATTCCACGCTATCAAAAAAGTCCTTCAAGTGACTTTCGGTAGCGGTTGGGTGGTCTCAATTTCTGCAACCTCTTCTCCAATCCAGCGGTCCATCACCACACATGCCGTCAGATCACCGCTAACATTCACGGTGGTTCGACACATATCCAGGATCCGGTCGACACCAAGGATTAAAGCAATGCCAGAAGCGGGTACACCGATGCCTTGCAGAATTGTCGCAAGGATAACAATACCTACGCCCGGTGTACTCGGAGAACCAATGGAAGCACCAATGGTGGTTGCGGTAAGCAATAATAAATCACTTAGCGTAAGATCAATGCCAAATACCTGAGTTAAAAATATGGCTGCCACAACTTGATATAGCGCCGTGCCATCCATGTTCACTGTCGCGCCCAATGGAATAACGAATTGCGCGATAGATTGACGCACCCCCAGCTTTTCGTGGGCTGTTTTCATTGATAATGGCATCACGGCGGCAGAACTCGAAGTAGAGAATGCCAGTAACTGGGGTTCGCGAATCGCGTTTAAAAATTCCTTTGGACTTTTTCCGGCTACAAACTTAACGATTAAAACATAAACTCCTAACAACATGAGTAAACCAAGTATCACAGTAGCCACATAGACTGACATGCCAAGAACTGCATCGACACCGATGCGAATCGTGACATCACAAAGCAAACCGAAAACTGCGAGCGGGGCAATCATCATCGCCCAATTAACAATTTTCAGTGTGAGGGCCTGGATACTACTTATCAGGTCGAGGATCAGTTTGTTTTGATGTTTCCCTAATGCGAGCATAGCGACACCAATAAAAATGGCATAGATTACAATAGCAAGCATGTCCTTATCGACAAGTGATTTGAACGGGTTTTCGGGGATCAGTTTTACGATGTGTTCCGGGAGTCCGATATCCGCCTGTTCTATGCTAGTGGTTGTTACAGTGTGCGGTGTATCACCTACCATAGACTGCACTAATTCAGCATCAACAAAATCGCCGGGGCTTAATAACATAGCCATGCTGATACCTAACATGACTGCAATCGTGGTGGTCATGACAAAGTATGGTGCGATTCGCAAACCAACCTTCTTTAAGAAAGATGAATCACCACTGGAGGCAATACCAAGAATAATTGAGGACAGTACCAATGGGATGACCACCATCTGGATTATCGCCAGGAATAACTGACCCGGTAATGCCACCCATTGAGCAAAGGCGTAAGCCACTTCATTGGTGAGCAATGCTACACCGGACGGCGATAGCAGTAACCCCAGCCCGATACCAAGCACCATGGCTACCAGCACCTGCGCCCAAAGATGGGTACGTATGAGTAAGGGCCTTTGGATTTTTATACGCTTTTGCATGTTTTCAATTCCATATTAATCTTTGCTCTGGGTAACAAAATAGTAAAAAGTTAGAATAAACCAACTTCACCTGTCGGCCAATATTTTCTACCCCGTTTCAGGAATTAATCTGATCAGATTAATGTAACTAAAGCCTGTGCTATCTTGATAGATAGGATTTTTTATTTTCGCGAAATAATATGCGCACTTTCCGTATAACTTTAGCCTCGCCTTCGGGTGAACCTGCACGACTGAATGCGACCTGCATAATTATAACCATCATTAAGAGAGAAATGCTCAGGCTTAATTAAAACTAATTCGAAATTTATCAACGTCCGCTTTCAGCTCATTCTAATTAGCAAATATAAAATATGCGAAGGACAGCTAAAGGGTGTAAATAGTCATTTGAGCGAAAGGTTATATATAAAAATATTTGTCAATGCGGTCAGTGAATTCAATCAAGATGACCTGGTATATTTTTTATTCTCTGGGTGATTCTAGCCATGCACAGCTTAATTCGCTTGCGAACTGAGCTACGCGTTTATACAGTGTCCATAGTTTTGTCCCTGCCTCCAGGAACACCAATGCCAGTAGATGAACATCAATATACCCGATACTTTTGCCCATCAATTTGTGCTGCTCGATAAAATACAACACCTCTTCATGAGTCGTGTCTGGAATTAAATCCAGACTTTGCCAGA
>CAZIJT010000134.1:0-7080 GCA_964539595.1 uncultured Thiohalophilus sp.
AGAGCGTTCATCTAACTGTCACATTCGCTCTTTACACTTGCCCCATGTTACAAAAATATTTCGAGGAGAATACTTCACATGTTTCATAAAAAATTAATTACTTCGCTGGTCTTTGCTTCGGCACTGGTGACAGGACAGGCGCAAGCGGATAGCAAGGTCGATGCCGGGCTTAATGATTATTCACGCGCCAGTGGTGTTTCCGGTAATCTTAGCAGCGTTGGTTCGGATACCCTGGCGAACCTGATGACCCTTTGGGCCGAAGAGTTCAAGCGTATTTATCCTAACGTGAATGTGCAAATTCAGGCGGCAGGTTCGTCTACCGCACCGCCTGCGTTGACCGAAGGCACGTCTAATCTTGGCCCCATGAGTCGCAAGATGAAGTCGAAAGAAATCGAATCCTTTGAAAAGAAATACGGTTACAAACCTACTGCCATTCGCGTGTCTATCGATGCGCTGGCCGTCTATGTTAACAAGGACAATCCGATCAAGGGCATGACCATTCCCGAAGTAGACGCGGTGTTTTCATCGACACGCAAATGCGGTTACACAAAGGATGTTAACAACTGGGGCGATCTGGCAATGAGCGGCTCGTGGAAAAATCGTAAAATCCAGATTTATGGACGTAACTCAGTTTCCGGCACCTATGGCTACTTCAAAAAGAAAGGCCTATGTAAGGGTGATTTCAAGAACAGTGTGAATGAGCAGCCGGGTTCGGCTTCGGTAGTGCAGTCAGTAACTACCTCACTCAATGGTATTGGTTATTCTGGTATCGGCTACAAGACCTCTGGCGTGCGGGCTGTACCGCTGGCGAAAAAAGCGGGTAAGCCGTTTATTGAAGCCACCCCGGTCAATGCCATCAAGGGTAGCTACCCGCTGGCACGTTTTCTTTATATCTATGTAAACAAGCATCCGAATAAGCCCTTACCACCGCTGGAACGTGAGTTCATTAAAATGGTGCTAGCCAAATCCGGGCAGACCGTGGTGGTTAAAGATGGCTATATTCCCCTGCCAGCCAAGGTTGCCGCAAAAGAAGTTAAGAAGCTGAACTAAGTTACGCGTTTGTTTTCAACTCCTTTCCTGCCCCGCAATTGCGGGGCTTTTTTTTGTCCCCTATTTTTAGTTGCGGACTTGTGAGCGTAGTCAGGGTCAGGTGCTGTCTAGCAGAAGCAGTTTGTTACACAGTGGTCACAAATGATCTCGCCAGTGCTGCCTCCGCTTGTTTGCTTTAGGTCAACATATTTATAACTAATTGAATTAAATGCGATAAATATATTTATAACGAAGCTATCCGGGGTCGTTGTGATTGTCACATTACTGTCATATATTGCGCTTATCCTTCGTCCGTGACTTCTATAATGGTGTGACCGCATAATGAGTACGGCAAATACTGATCTACATATGCAGTGGCGACAGCTCAAAGATCGGCTGGCGCGCTATATGGTGGCGATAGGCGGGATTAGCGTCATTGCCTCGATCATCCTGATTTTTGTTTATTTGTTGTACATTGTTCTGCCGCTGTTTAGTTCGGCCAGCATCGAAAAAATTGCGGAGTATCCGCTACCCGCCGACAGTAGCCAAACGCTGTATCTGGCAATGGAAGAACAGGCAGAAATTATCATCCGGGTCACCGAGCAGGGAGAGGTTCAGTTTCTAAAAACCACGACCGGCGAATTGATCAAATCAACTTTCCTGCCATTGCCTGACAATGTCACCATCAGCAGTTTTTCCGCCGGCACACCCGAGAGTTCGATTCTGGCCGTGGGGCTATCTAATGGTCAGGCGATTGTATTCAAGCATCATTTTAACGTTAGCTTTCCCAATGATAAACGGCTACTGACCCCGGTTGTCGAGTACCCGCTGGGAGAAGCGCCGCTGCTGGTTGACTGGGGCAAGCACCCGCTACAGACCCTGGCGGTACAGGTGGATGAGGAAACGGCAACCCTGGTCACGGTGACCGATGATCAGCGTCTGATGATGAGCTCGATGAGCAAGGAAGAATCGTTGATGGAGGATGAGGCGAGTTGGAGCGAAGTGGAAACCACTATCATTGCGCAGACTCATAAGGACATCAGCTTTATTTTGCTGGACAAGAATCAGCGCAATCTCTATCTCGCTAATGCGGCTGGCGAGCTGAGCTTTTACGATGTTAGCGATAAGACCGAGCCGCTTCTGGTTCAACATATCTTTTTACTGGAAGGGCATAACCAGTTGCATAGTTTGCAGCTGCTGGCCGGGGATATTTCTCTGCTCGCGGGGGATGCGCAGGGTAATGTGTCGCAGTGGTTTCCGGTGCAGGATGAGGAAGGCCGACGGGTGTTGCGACGGATTCGCGGGTTTTCTGATTTTGATAAACCGATCATGGCGATTGCGCCCGAACATACGCGCAAGGGTTTTCTGGCCGTCGATGAGTCTGGCCGTGCCGGGTTGTTTCACACGACCGCAGAAAATACGCTGCTGATTGAGCGGATTAGTGATCACGAAATTCAACATGCCGCGATGGCACCGCGTGCCGATGCGATGTTGTTGCAGGATAACGAGCGCCTGTATTTCTATCAGATTGAAAACGAACACCCCGAAGTGTCCATGAAGGCGCTGTGGGGTAAGGTCTGGTATGAGAGTTATCCCGAGCCGGATTATATCTGGCAGTCGTCGTCGGCCAGTAATGATTTCGAGCCCAAGCTGAGTTTGATTCCGATTTCCTACGGTACTATTAAAGCGGCATTTTATGCCATGCTGTTTGCGATTCCGCTGGCGGTGATGGGGGCGATTTTTACTGCCCAGTTTATGTCGCCCTCAATGCGTAAGGTGGTTAAGCCAAGTATTGAAATCATGGAAGCCTTGCCTACTGTGATTCTTGGTTTTCTCGCCGGTCTGTGGCTGGCTCCGTTTATGGAAGCCAACCTGCCCGGGGTTTTTAGTATTCTCTTGATCATGCCGATGGGCTTATTGTTATTTGCCTATTTATGGCAGCAGCTGCCTGATCGTATTCGTCATAGTGTGCCGGATGGCTGGGAAGCCGCCTTGCTGATTCCAGTGGTGATCGGGCTGGTGTATTTCTGCATTGCCATGAGTCCTGTTCTGGAAGACAGCTTCTTCGCCGGTGATATGCCCAGCTGGTTGCGTAATGAGCTGGGGATTAACTACGATCAACGTAATGCGTTGGTGGTGGGACTGGCGATGGGCTTTGCGGTTATCCCGACAATTTTCTCAATCGCCGAAGATGCGATTTTTGCAGTGCCCAAACATCTGGTGCAGGGCTCACTGGCGCTGGGGGCGACACCCTGGCAAACCATGATTCGCGTGGTGCTGTTGACGGCCAGTCCCGGTATTTTTTCCGCTGTGATGATCGGCATGGGACGCGCCGTGGGTGAAACCATGATCGTATTGATGGCGACCGGTAATACCCCGGTCATGGATTTCAGTATCTTCGAAGGCATGCGTACTCTGTCGGCCAATATCGCGGTGGAAATGCCGGAGGCCGAAGTCGATAGCACTCATTACCGCGTACTGTTTTTGGCGGCAGTGGTGTTGTTTACCTTTACCTTTATCTTCAATACCGCCGCTGAAGTCGTGCGTCAGCGCCTGCGTCAACGCTACAGTAATCTATAGGTTTGCTGATGAACAAATTTAGTCAATGGCTTAAAAGCGGGCAACCCTGGATCTGGATGAATGCCGGTGCGGTCAGTATCAGCCTGCTGATGGTGATCGGATTAGTTATGTTGATTGCTGTGCGCGGACTCGCGTATTTCTGGCCCGCCGATGTGATGCAGGCGAATTATCGTTACCAGAGTGAAGTAACACAGGTGCTGGGTGAAATCACCGGCAGCGAAGATGTCAGTCTGGAACGGCTGCGGGATAGCGGTTATGAAATTGAAGCGGGGACAAAATCAGAACGCGGCCACATCGTTCGTTATCTGGTGAAAACTGGCAACCGTGATGTTGTTGGTACCGATTTCAAAGTATTGCTGAAGCCGATGTTAACCGAGGTTAGTTACCCAGAAGATGTGATGGTGCTGGAACGCCGCGAGTGGGGTAATTTTTACGGTTATCTAAAGGCCATTAAACACGATAATGAAATTATTGCCGAGGGTGATGAGGCGCATCAAATTTTGCAGCAGCGGTTGGATAATGTGGTGGAGATCTTTGCTGAAATTAGTTCTATGCAGAAGCACGATATTGGCGTGATTAACTACGATATGGAACGCCTGCGCTTGCGTGAACGGCGACTGGAGCTGGCCGAGGATACTGATCCAGAAAAATGGGCAGCAATTGAGGCCGACAGAAAAGTGCTGGATGAGGAATATAAACTACTACAGGCGAAAATGAACCAGCTGGCTGAAAAAATTCGGCGCGATGCCCTGGTATTAGAAACAGTAGATGGACAGATAATTGAGCTGGGCATGGAAAAAGTAGTACGCGCCAATTTTCCTAACGCTATGTCAGTGATTGAAAAACTGGGTTTTTATTTTACCAAACTGTGGGAATTTGTTTCCGACGATCCGCGTGAAGCCAATACCGAAGGCGGTATTTTCCCGGCGATTTTCGGCACGGTGATGATGGTCATGCTGATGGCCATGCTGGTGACCCCGTTTGGCGTTATTGCCGCAGTCTATTTGCGTGAGTATGCCAAACAGGGACTGGTGATTCGTTTGATTCGTATTGCCGTGAATAATCTGGCCGGGGTACCTTCCATTGTTTATGGTATTTTCGGACTGGGTTTTTTTGTTTATTTTCTGGGTGGCAATATCGATGCGCTATTTTTTCCCGAGTCCAGCCCGGCACCGGTATTCGGCACGCCCGGTATTTTATGGTCGTCACTGACCCTGGCGTTGCTGACCTTGCCGGTGGTGATTGTGGCCACCGAAGAAGGTTTGTCGCGGATTCCCCGTTCTATTCGTGAAGGCAGTTTGGCGCTGGGTGCGACCAAGGCCGAGACGCTCTGGCGCACGGTGTTACCGATGGCCTCACCGGCGATGATGACCGGTCTGATTTTAGCGGTGGCGCGCGCCGCGGGTGAAGTCGCGCCACTGATGCTGGTCGGTGTGGTCAAGCTGGCACCGTCACTGCCGCTGGATGGTAACTTCCCTTTTTTGCACATGGAACGCAAGTTCATGCATCTGGGCTTTCATATTTATGATGTCGGTTTTCAGAGTCCCAATGTAGAAGCTGCGCGGCCACTGGTTTATGCAACCTCGTTGTTGTTGATTATCGTGATTGTCTTACTCAACCTGTTTGCCATTCGTATTCGTAATCGCCTGCGGGAAAACTATCGGATGCTGGAAAACTAATCGTAGAATGATTTACCCAATTGTATCAATGCGGATAAACAAATGAATAAAGAAGCAAGTCTTACTCACAGAGTTAATATGGATGTGCTGGAACGCAGCGCTGATGAGGCGCCTGCTAGCGAGGAAATTACCCTAAGGGTGGAAAACGTCGATCTGTATTACAGTGAGAAACAGGCGCTGAAAAATATCAACATGACGATCCCGAAGAATCGGGTGACTGCTTTTATTGGCCCCAGTGGCTGTGGCAAGTCAACCCTGTTGCGCTGCTTCAATCGGATGAATGATCTGGTAGACAATGTTCGCATCGAAGGTCGTTTCCTGCTCGATGGCGAAGATATCTATCATAAAAACGTGCAGGTATCTTCCCTGCGTCGGCGCATAGGCATGGTGTTTCAGAAGCCTAACCCTTTCCCGAAAAGCATTTATGAAAATGTCGCCTATGGCATGCGTATCATCGGCATTAAAGATAAACGCAAGCTGGACGAATACATTGAAAAGGCGCTAAAGGGCGCAGCACTCTGGGATGAAGTCAAAGATCGTCTGCACGATAGCGCTATGGGCTTATCGGGTGGACAGCAACAACGATTGGTCATTGCCCGCGCTATTGCGATAGAACCGGAAGTGTTGCTACTGGATGAACCCGCTTCAGCGCTGGATCCGATTTCGACGCTTAAAATTGAAGAACTGATTTACGAGCTGAAAGAAAAATACACGATTGTTATCGTGACTCACAACATGCAACAGGCGGCGCGAGTGTCTGACTACACCGCATTCATGTACATGGGTGAGTTGATCGAACATGGCGATACCAAGAGCATTTTCACCAATCCTGAAAAGAAAAAGACTGAAGACTATATTACTGGGCGTTACGGATAAAATAGATCTGTAGGTGCGGCTTTAGCCGCACATGTTCGCCTGAAGGCGAACCTACCACTCATACCCCGTCAGCTTGCTGCGGGGAAATTTATTTGAACGACGAACCCAAAATCATGCATTAAATATAGAATGAGCTGGTATTCTGAGCACATATTTAGTATTTTTAAGCTTGAAAAACACTGAGAGAAGGCAATGGACGAGTTAAAGCTGGGGCAACATATTTCACAACAGTTCAATGAAGAGCTGGAAGATATTCGCACCCGTGTTATGTATATGGGTGGGATTGTCGAGCAGCAGCTTGCCGATGCTATCAAGGCACTAATTACGATGGATGCCTCACTGGCTGAAGTGGTGATCACCAATGATTACAAAGTCAACGCACTGGAAGTGTCTATTGATGAGGAATGCACGCAGATTTTGGCGCGGCGTCAGCCCGCTGCCAGCGATCTACGTTTGGTGATTGCAGTTATCAAAACCATCACCGATCTTGAACGTATTGGTGATGAAGCCGAACGCATTGGCCGCATGGCGCTGCATTTTTCTGAAAAGGGCGGCGATGCCAAGATGCTGGCTGGGATTGTGCATATGGGAGATCTGGTCATCAAGTTGTTGCATGATGCGCTGGATACCTTTGCCCGCACCGATAGTGACGCGGCAGTACTGGTTGCCCGTGAAGATAAAAAAGTAGATCAGGAGTATGAAACTATTCTGCGCAACCTGATGACCTATATGATGGAAGATCCACGCAATATTCCAATTCTGGTAGACATGATGTGGTCTGCGCGGGCACTGGAACGTATCGGTGATCGTTCGCGTAACATTTGTGAATATGTGATCTATCTGGTCAAAGGCAAGGATGTGCGTCACACCAGTATCGACAAGGTGGCTCATGATGCGCGTAATTTTGTTAAAGACA
>CAZIJT010000135.1:0-7074 GCA_964539595.1 uncultured Thiohalophilus sp.
TTGTGGTTGCCATTATCGGCATTCTGGCCGCCATCGCCATCCCGGCCTATAACGGTTACATGCGCACGGCACGGATGCAAAAACTCACCGACCATGTCGACAGCGCCCGCCGCTGGACAGATGCCGGCTTCCAGAACGACGCCTCCCGCCGCTCCATGGGCATCACCTATAGTGCTGCAAACAATATCGGTGCAGTTGGCGGCACCCAGTCTGAATTCCCGCGTACCGCAGCAGATATTGTCACCGCACTCAACGTGGGCAGTGGCACCGCACCGGAAGGCGGCGGTGAACCTTATGCTGAAACCGCTGTCGCCACGACAGGCGTAGTCGGCATAGCTATTACCAAGCCAAACTCGGCCTGGACAACGGGCGACCAGGTTACCATTACACGGCCAGCATATTTGGACTTCACTACTGCAACAAGCGTTAGCGTTACTTACTGAAACTGACAAAAAGGCTCCTCGTTCGGGGAGCCTTTTTTATTATCGTCTTAATTTTACTTCTTTTTAGACATAAAACAGCATAAACACCACCAACAAATTCTGCCATATAGCAATGACCCCAGATCTTCTGCACACTAAACTCCGCGCCTTTGGTATCCATTTCAGTCTCAGCCTGTTAATCTTTTTTATTTTACTCTATTTTATTCTTTTCCGCTGGTATCCCATGCCCTTCTTTGGCACCGATGGCGGCTGGCAGGGTATTCGTATCATCGCCGGTGTAGATCTGACACTGGGGCCGCTGCTGACCTTCATCGCCTTCAATCCCCGTAAAGCGCCTCGAGTATTAAAACTGGATCTTGGCCTTATCGTCCTGGCGCAGATTGCCGCTCTGATCTGGGGAATCAGCACGGTACATGGCGAACGTCCCTATCTTGCTGTCTTTGCCGATGGCATTTTTTATCCCCTAACCTATTACCAGATCCCCGAAACCGGATTGACTAAAGAAGAGATCAACAAACTAGCTCCCGGCCCGACACCGAAGAAAATCTATGTCGAGGTTCCCAGAGACAAGACAAAATATCAGGCCCTGCTGACCCGCGCCATGGCCACCCAGCCCATTCATTTTATGGGCGACCTTTACCGCGCCTTCGATAAACATGAAATCGAAAATATCAGCCACTACAGCATCGACATGAAAGCCTATCTCAAAGGTGAAGCCGATGCATGGCAGCAGGAATATCAAAAATTTATACGCTCTCATCCAGATACACTGGATAGCATGCTGTACTTCCCCCTCAACGCTCGTTACGGTAAACACATCGTTACCTTTGACCGCAACAGTTTGAAGTTCGTCGCGGTATTAAATATTCCACCACCACGTATTGACGAAGTCATCTGGGGCAAAAAAGAAGCAAAAAAACGACGCCAGCGAGAAGCTGAACGATTAAAGGCAAAACAAACTGCCCGCTCGTCCGGCTCCTGAGGCAAGGTATATTGGTGCGTATAATCCTGCTATCGTACTACGCACTCATGTCTTCGCCTAACCTGGAAAAAAGCTTATGCAACAAGCTCACGGGAACCTGAGAATCTATTTAATCCTGCTCGTGCTGCTGTTGCTCCTGCCGACATTAATCTACTCACCCGGTTTACACGGTCCATTTCTTCTGGATGACTACTCAAATATTGTTCAGAATGACAGTATTCACATCCATGCTCAGGATCTTTCATTTGCTACCTTACGTGAAGCCGCCAACTCCCTCGCATCTGGCATTTTGGGGCGCCCTGTCGCCGCCATCAGCTTTGCTTTCAATTATTATCTCGCCGATGGCACAAACAATCCATATGGTTTCAAACTGTTCAATGTTGCCATCCACACTATCAATGGCCTGCTAATATTCTGGTTCGTGCGGTTACTGTTTCTACGCCTGCAGGCACACCCCGCCCAGCCCCTAAAAGAATTTACCCACCACGGTTCCATTACGCTTCTGGCCGGTCTTGTAGCCTTGCTGTGGGTATGCCACCCGATACAACTTACCAGTGTGCTCTATATAGTACAACGCATGACCTCGCTGGCCACCCTGTTCATGCTACTAGCGCTGATCGCTTATCTAAAGGCACGGACTGCAGCGCAGGCACGCATACGCTGGATCTGGTTCACCACTGTTCCAGTCTGGAGCGTGCTGGCGCTTCTCAGCAAGGAAACTGGCTTTCTGCTGCCTCTGTATATCCTGGTACTGGAACTGGTTCTGTTCCCCAAAGCATTTCCCTGGAAATACTGGCCCGGATTGAAACAAAGCCTTCGCTGGCTGATTCTCATCGTAGCTAGTTTTCTAGCCGTATTACTCATCACTGCCGCCATCCGCTATTCTCTACCAGGTTACCAATACCGCGACTTCACTATGATGGAACGGCTTTTGACCGAAGCCCGGGTACTGGTATTCTATATTGGGCAAATCCTCGTTCCCCGACTTTCATCTTTTGGCCTTTACCATGATGATTTCGCTATTTCGCATACGCTTCTGCAGCCCTGGACCACCCTGCCGGCTATAGTTTCTATCGCTGCCCTGCTCCTGCTGACTCTGCTTACACTACGCCGCCAGCCTCTTCTCTCTCTCGGCCTGCTCTGGTTCTTTGCCAGCCATGCGTTGGAATCCACAGTCTACCCCTTTGAGCTGGTATACGAACATCGCAACTATCTGGCCAGTCTGGGCATCATCTTCATCATCATCCAGAGCCTGCTCTGGTTACATGCACAATACAGAGACAAACGAATCTGGCTGCTTATGCCCATTCTTATCCTTGTTTATGCCGTCAGCACCTCCATCCGTAGCTATCAGTGGCAGGATTTACCGTCTCTTCTGATAGCCCATGTAGAAAATCATCCAGAGTCCCCGCGCGCATGGGCAGATCTATCCAGTATTCAACTACAAAATAATCATTATGAGGAAGCCATGGCATCTCTTAGAAGAGCTTCATTGTTAAACCCAGGAGAACCGGGATATCCTATAAGAATGTACATGTATATGAAATTAGCTAATATACCTCAACCAAAATTTTTGCTTGAAAATATAAATAAAGCCATTAGACGCAATCCAAGAAGCATATTACTTTCCGATCTGTTTCATAAAATGGATCAGTGCATTGATTCAAGCTGCAAAGATATACAACCCATTATGGAAAAATGGAACAGAGTTATTCTTCAAGCATCTGATACAGGCCGGTACCGGTATTTCATGGGCAGCAATCTGGCGGTACAAGGAAGATATAATGAAGCATTATATCAACTAAATGCATCGATCAAATTGTCACCCATTCAACCATCGCCGTATGTAACAAAAATCGAGGTTTATCTAGCGCAAGGAAAAATCAGCGAGGCTAAAAAAACTTACTCCAAACTGAAAGCAGTAAGCATAAAGTTATACGGTGTGCTAACAGATAAGGTGCTCAAAACCGGAAAGCGTATTTCCGATTTCAAACCACACACCGCTTCAGAACCCCAGAAATTGCCTACAAAATAAAATATCATCAAGACCATAATAAAAAGATATAACAATCGCTTAAGCCACAACCACTCATGTCAGGCAAAATAAAATCTTTTTCAGAACACTGGCTCCACTGGAGCCGACAGTCAGTCAATCATCGGATATTCTCTGCAACTCTGATCATTGGTTTGTTTACCCTGTTGGGCAAACTGTTTGCCATTCTAAAGGAGCTAGTGACCGCCTATCACTTCGGCACAGGAGACAGGCTAGATGCCTTTATCATCGCCTTTCTGCTGCCCGCTTTTATAATCAATATTCTCTCCGGCTCCCTGTGCGCATCGCTGACCCCCGTACTCGTTCGCATCCGTACTCAAAACAGAATAAATAAATACCGGGAATTCCTCTCTGGAATTCTGTTTCTTACCCTCCTTGTACTCGTCGTCAGCGTCATTATACTGGCCCTGTCCACACCCTATATTATCCAGTGGTTCGCCTCTGGTTTTAGCGATGAAAAACTGCTGCTGAGCAGAAACCTGCTTTTTCTCCTGCTGCCGGTTCTGATATTCAGCACGCTCTCGGCCATCTGGGGCGCGGTATTAAATACAGAAGAGCATTTTATCGTGGTGGCCATCGCACCCGCCCTGATCCATATTGGTGCCATTAGCCTATTGCTGCTGGCTGGCAACCAATGGGGAATCTATGCTCTCGCAATCGGAACAGTAACCGGTTTCATTGCCGAGCTTCTGCTTTTGAGCTTCGCGGTTAAGCGCATCGGACTGGCAGTATTTCCCCTTTGGCAGGGAATAACCGCCCCCATTAGAAACGTCATTCAGCAATTTATGCCTATGGCGGTCGGCATGATTCTTATGAGCAGCACAGTCATTGTCGATCAGGCCATGGCAGCCATGCTCGACCCCGGCAGCGTCTCCAGCCTGAATTATGCCGGCAGAATCATCGGACTCCTCACCGGGGTTGGCGCTATGGCTCTGGGCACGGCGGTTTTGCCCCATTTTTCCCGCCAGGTCGCCAGTGAAGACTGGTCTGGTATCCTGCATACCTTTCGCACCTATAGCCGTCTGATTCTTGCATTGACGATTCCTTTTTGTGGAATTCTTATTTATTTTTCATCCCCCTTAATCGAAATTTTGTTTCAACGGGGTGCCTTCGATGCGAGCGACACTCAACTGGTAGCCCATGTTCAGATATTCTATCTGCTGCAACTTCCTTTTTATATCCTCGGCATCATGGGCGCCCGGCTCCTGAGCGCTCTCTCCTGCAATCAAGCCCTAATGAAAATAAGCGCCCTCAATCTGCTAATCAATATTGCAGGCAATCTGATACTGATGAAATACCTGGGCCTTGCCGGCATTGCCCTGTCAACCTCGATTGTTTATTTCATATCGCTGTTTTTCATTGTCGGGTATATTCACCACTTCCTTCAGAAAAAAACAGAATCAAAGTGCAAATAACTCTTGTAACTTCCTCCCTTACAGCCGGTGGCGCAGAACGTGTGCTCTCTATTATGGCTAACTACTGGGCAGAAAAAGGGCACGCCATCAGTTTCATCACTCTCGACTCCAGGGATGCCGATTTCTATATTTTGAATCCACAGGTTCGTCGCTATGCTCTTGCGCTCCTGCATGGTTCCAATTCCCCCTGGGGCATATTACGAAAACACACACTCCGTTTATTCTGGATACGCCAAGCTGTCAAGAAAACCCGGCCCGATGCAGTCATCTGTTTCATGGACAGAATGAATGTAGCCACCCTCCTGGCTACATGGGGTTTGCAAATTCCTGTCATCATATCCGAACGCACCGATCCTCGACTACACAACATTGGCCTTCTATGGTCACTACTCCGACGCCTGACTTACCCTCATGCTCAGGCGCTTGTGATTCAAACTGAATCCGTCAGAACATGGGCTGCAAAATTTTATTCCCGGAACCCCCTATTTGTAATTCCCAACCCACTGACCGTTGTAACGCAAAATCCAGAAACAGAACCGTGTCTTAACCTCCCTGCGCAATTTATCGTAGCTATGGGTCGCATGGATAAATATAAAGGATTCGACCTTTTACTAAACGCCTTTGCCAAAATCAATACCGGCAGCTGGGAGCTTGTTCTGATTGGAGAAGGAGAAGAACGTTCAAATCTTAGACGCCTTTCCGAACAACTTGGAATTTCCAGTATTGTCCATATGCCGGGAAGAATAAAAAATCCAGATTCAATATTGCACCATGCAGAAATCTATGTACTTTCATCACTCTACGAGGGCTTTCCCAACGCGCTTCTGGAAGCTATGCGCGCAGGCGTTGCGGTGATCAGTTTTGACTGCCCCAGTGGCCCGGCAGAGATTATTCACCACGGTATCGATGGGCTGCTGGTCCCGGCGCAGGACACGCATGCGCTGACGCAGGCAATAAAAAAACTGATGCGGGATGAAAAACTACGCGAGTCCCTCGGCCATCAAGCACTGGCCGTAAGAGAACGTTTTTCACTGGAGAAAATTATGGCTCAATGGCAGAAGGTAATCGAGACCGTAGTATCCGCAAACTCAGAGCAAAAAGAATAGAGTAATACTTCGCTGCAAGCAGCAAGGAATTAAACTCTCTGCGATTAACTGTTCAGGATTCTTTTTACAACTTCAGCATCCCAATCAAATTGCAAGCGGGTCGTATAGCGAGCCTGTTCCTCACGCAACTGGCAAAGCACGCTCTCCTTTTCCTGAATTACTGTTTGTATCCGCTGAATCCATGCCTGACTGTCTGTTGGATCCAGCAGACTGCTAGATGGAAGAATCTCTCGATGCTCGGGTATATCACTGGCCAATACAGCAACACCACAGGCAATTGCTTCGAGCATAGCATTCGGCGCACCTTCGAGCAGAGAGGGAAACAGAAGCAGATCAACCTGCGGCCAGAAGAGTTCCATCTCAACCCAGCCTGCAAACTCAACCTGGTTCTGCAGATACAGGTTTTTCACCTGTTGCTTCAGCACCGCCTCAGCCGGACCCGTACCATAGAGATAAAGCCGTGCTGATGCAGCATCGATATGCGCCATACAGTCAATTATCAGTGACTGATTTTTACGCTTTTCCAATATGCCAACACAAGCCATATGAAGAGGAAACGCTAATTTATGCGAACCAGAAAAATCCAGTTGCGGAATCTCGTTAGGAAACACCTGTGCATATACGGGTCTAAAAACCCGATGACGACCAAGAATATTTTTTTGCAGCGTTTCAGCAACGCTATACATGCGAATACTGGTAATAGCCAGAGCCTCAGTAATCATTTCGGCAATGATAATAAACTTTCCGTGAGCTTTTAATCGGTGCTGTTCCACTGCATCACCACGAACAAAAAACGACAGTGGAAGCCGTCTTAAAAAACGCAGTGGCTGTAACAGAAACACATACAGGGAATCAAAGGCAAACAGATGTGTTGCCCGCAATTTAAAACCAAGAAACAGTAATTGCAGGGGCGCAAACAGAAAAAACATACCCCAGAAAAAAAGATTCTCTGTTTTATTCTGCGGCCAGGGAAAACGATGAAAGTGGCAGTGAGGATGATTAATGGGAAAAGGGCTAACAGCCAGATAATGAACCGTATGCCCCTGTTCAAGCAAGGCTCGAATAGCACGAAAAT